>JAFLBZ010000027.1 GCA_017303715.1 Rhodothermia bacterium
AAACACCTTCCCTTAAAAGGCTGGTCATAGCATGGCAATCATTTTCGGTTATGCCTATTTCTTGAGCTATTTGTGCATTTGACAAGTTTAAACTCATCAAATACAAGCAAATAATCCATATTTTTAAGGGCTGATGATGCCCTTGAAATATTGTATTGGTCAAATCATCAAAGTATTTTGAGCAAGTTTTACACTGGTAGCGATAACGGTGTTCGCAATTGTTGTGATGTCCATGACGTTTATGCTCTTTACTTTGACAAAATGGGCAGTTTACACCCTCTGACCATCTAAGTTCTCGAACTTTTTCGTAACATAACGGTCATCTACTATATCTTTTATTCTAAATAAATCTTGTAGTTGCATCTCTTTTTTTTTACAAAGATACGGCAGCAACTTGAAATCATAATTGAGCCTTTTTTTTGACAGCACAACAAGTTAAAGACTTTGGTATTCCCAAAGAATTTCTAAAACGTGCCGTTGGTAGAACAAAAGATGCAACGGAAAGTATTTTGACATTGAAAGATGTTGAAGCATTGGAAAAAGAAAACCGCCCGACATTTTTACTCTCAATAAACGGACAAGAAAGTTACCCAAAGTCAATAACTGACTATTTGAAAGTCGGAGAAGAAATGGGACTTCCTTCACGTTCACTAATTCAGCAAAGAAAACCTTGGTATAAAATGGAACAACGTAAAGTTCCACCATTGTTGTTTGCTTACCTCGGCAGACGAAATACACGCTTTATTAAAAACGAAGCAGGTGTATTACCATTGACAGGTTTTCTTTGTGTTTACCCAATCTATGACGACCAAGAATATATTGACAATCTTTGGACAGCATTAAATCATCCAGACACGTTAGAGAACTTAAAACTCGTTGGTAAAAGCTACGGTTTAAAAGCAATAAAAGTTGAGCCGGGCAATCTCAACAAACTTTCAATCCCCGAACACATTGTTGCACAGTTTAACTTGAAACGACCATACAAAAACGCTAACGGGCAGTTTGATTTTTTTCGTGAACCAAAGACAAGAATATAGGGCGTCAAAAATATAAGCGGCAGGTAACAGCGGTTTGGTGTATTGGTGCGCACGGTGTTTTCTTGTGACCGTTTTTCTCCAAACTTGGGTAGTCACGAAACATCTATCCGCGCACGTTCTGCCGGACATTGTGGAGGCTGTTTGATGAACCCGAAAGCCTTATGTTTGCGGGCTGCACAAGGTGATTATTGGGTCGTATTATTATCGCCAGCGTTTTGTACTTGTTCTGCTTCTCTTCTTTGTTCCGCCCGGCGAACCCGCATCAATGCCTGATATTCGGCAGCGCGTGCATTATGCTCGCCGAGGGTTCTGCTAAAAAGGTGTCCGCCGGTTCCATCTGCTACAAAGTAATAAAAATCGTGTTTTTCGGGGTTAATGGCGGCTTTCACGGCATTAAAGGAGGGGTTTGTGATGGCACCCGGTGGGAGTCCGGGATGGATGTAGGTGTTGTATGGGTGAGGAAAGGCATAGTCTCGGTAGAGCAAGCGGCGCATGATCCCACCGTCGGTCTCCATAAGGGCAAATTGCACGGTCGGATCTGCTTGTAACAACATGCCATCACGCAATCGGTTTGAGTAAACACCTGCAATTCGTGGTTTTTCGACATCCTTTCGGGCTTCCCATTCCACAATACCTGCTAAGGAAACCACTTGATCCATCGTCAGGTTTCTATCCTTCATTTTGGCCTTCATGTCTTCGGTGATGCGTGCGGCAAATTCGGCTTTAATCCGGCGAAGGAGCGGTCGTACTTTGGTTCCCCAGAAAACATTATACGTTTCAGGCATGAGGTAGCCAAACAAGTAAGAAGGTGTTGTGTTGAGTTGCGCCGCAAAGGCTTCGTCTTTCAATGCCGCAAAGAACTCGGCTTGTGGAATCTCTAATTTTTTTTCTAAGACCTCCGCTACTTTTTTGGGGCGCCATCCGGGCAATAAGGTAACTTTAATGGGGGTTTGATCACCATTTTTGATTCGGGAAATCATCGTCCAATTCGATACGCCAGATTTAAACTCGTAGTATCCCCCTTTGAAGGAGCGTCGTGCGCCCGTCATGGTGGCCAAGACTTTAAAAGACATTTCGTTTTGGATAATTCCTGCATCGCGTAGGCCACGCAAAACACCATCAAAGCCACTGCCGGGTTTGATTTTGGCGCCACGAACCCCTTGATAGGATTGCGTATTGTCACTAAACATAAAATACCCAACGATTAGCACGAAAACGCCCAAGCCAATTCCGAATGGTTTGGCAAGTTTTTTGAGTAAGGAAGGCTGTGCAGGTTGAGGGTTTTGGATGAAAGGCGGGGTTGGTGTGGGGGTATCAGACATTGTTTTCGCTTAGTTGTCGTTCAAGGGAGCGTGTTTCATCAATAATCCGTTCATACAAACGCCGAACGGCTTGGTTGGAAAGAGGGCCTGGGTTGGCAGCTGTTACATTGTTCAAGACATCTTCCTCTCTTGCGGGTACATAAACCGGAAGTCCTACCTTGCGTTTGATGTGTCCAATGGCCACCGCACAATTTGCGCGTTCATTCAGCAAGTTAATCATCAAACGATCTATGGCGTCTATTCGGTCTCGCCAAGGGATCAAATCTTCTTGGGTAGGATGCTCCGGTGTGATTGGCGTTACCGCATCTAAACGCAAAAGTAGGTTGGAAGCGTCGGACATTTTATAACGGGGTTATGAATAAAGTTGAAATTACGACCATTACCGAGGCATCCCACATCAAAAATAGATGGATGAGGTTTTTTTAAGGTTGCACCACTACTTCTGTTGGATGCAAAAGTTTCTCCATTCTGAAGTTATCCATCCCCACGCCGCGCACCAGAACAGTCTGGCGGGACACCACTTCAAAGCCAAACGTATTGAAAAAGGGCTGCGCTGTAAGGCTAACATCAGCATACAAGCGATTTAATTGCCAGACGTGCGCCTGTTCCAATAGACGCTTCATGAGTCGGCTTCCAACCCCTTGTCGTTGGAAATTGGCATGTACATAAAAACAATTTAGATAGCCATCAGGTGCAATTTGGCCAAAACCAGCCATTTTATTGGCAATTTCTACAATATACGTTTGTACGGGCGGCTGAAAAACCATTTTCCAGCGTTCAAGGTCGGGCGGGTCGGGCGCCCATGCTGTAATTTGTTCGGGGGTATAGTCTATTGCGTTTATCCGTCGAACGGTCTGTGTGAACAGTCGGATGAGTGCATTTTCGTCCTCCGACTGCATGGGACGAACCTTGACTGGTGTTTTTGGCGTCATTGATCAAACAGATAAATTATTGATCAAACGGATAAATTGGGCTGTGCATTGAGGGATAATGGACTTGTGATCCCCGCACGGAGTTTGAACAATCCGGTAATACCAATCATGGCGGCATTGTCCATACAATATTTCAGGGCTGGAATATGGACGGAAAAGCCATGTTTAAGCCCAGCCTCGGTAATTGCTGTACGCAGTGCTGAGTTTGCCGAGACGCCCCCAACGACCGCCACGTGTTGCAAGCCCGTTTCAGCAATGGCACGTAAGGTAGGAGCCAATAACATATCAATAATGGCGGCTTGGAACGAGGCACACAAATCTGGTAAATGATGGGTCGTTTCATGGTTGCGTTCTTCGTCGGTCATGCGGCCCAGATGATATAATGTGGCGGTTTTGATGCCGCTAAAAGAAAAATCGTAGCCCGGTAAGTTGGTGCGCGGAAATCGGATGTACTTGGGATTCCCTTCACGGGCCAATTTGTCAATTTTGGGGCCACCGGGATAGCCTAATTCCAATAATTTGGCCACTTTATCGAAGGCTTCTCCGGCTGCATCGTCACGGGTTTTGCCAATTTTGGTGTGCCGGAAACCTTCCTCAACTACGGTCAACTCGGTGTGTCCGCCCGAAACGGTGAGGCACAAAAACGGAAACTTGGGCGGATTGTCTTCCAGAAAGACGGAATACATGTGCCCTTCCATGTGGTTTACCCCAACAAAAGGCACGTTTTTAGCCATTGCAAAGGCTTTCGTAAAGCTAAGCCCGACCAATAAAGAACCCGCCAATCCGGGACCATAGGTTACGGCAAGGGCGTCTATCTCGTGCCGAGAGACCCCCGCTTGCGCCAAAGCTTTTTCTACCACGGGAACAATGCGGCGCTGATGGTCGCGGGAGGCCAGTTCCGGAACAACGCCGCCAAAACTGCTGTGAATTTCCTGAGAGGAGAGGATAGAGGATCGAAGGTGTCCGTCCAAAAAAACGGCGGCGGCAGTATCGTCGCAGGAAGACTCGATGGCCAAAAGTACACGAGGATTGTTCATGCTAAGTGGATGCAATGCTGAAGAAAGGTGGCTTCTTGGGGATAAAGCATAAAATACAATGCCATTTTGTGCCATACCAAACGAAATTCTTTTCAGGAGCCTTTAAATAATAGGCATTTTTACCCACAAAGCGAAGGTGACTTGGGTTACTTTATTTTAGAGGATGAAAAAAAAGATTAATGGATACAATAAGCAAACACGTTAAGCCGTTTTTGTTAAAAAGCAGGTAACTGCATAGCGACCAACCCTTAGAACATCGTAGCACATGACTTGGTCGGACGAAGATTTAATTACCGCATACCTCGAAAAAGGAGACGAGCGGGCCTTCGGTTTGCTTCTTAGCCGCCATCAAGAGCGTGTTTTTAGCTATTTGATGGGTATGGTGAAGGATGTGAACATCGCCAACGACTTATTTCAAGACACTTTTCTGCGCGTCATTTCCGCGTTGCAGGAGCGTCGTGGGTCGTATCAGCAACAAGGCCGTTTTATCTATTGGGTTATTCGGATAGCCCGAAACACCACCTTAGACTACCTACGCACACGCAAAAAGTGGAAAGATGTGGCGGATGCCGAGGACGACGAAAACAGCTTCTGGGATCGCCTCTCCGACGATGCCCCCAATGCTGCCGATCTGATGATGAGTTTGGAGCAACGGGAATGGTTGGAGGCTTGCATTGCGCAATTATCGCCCGAACAACGCGAGGTTTTGCTTATGCGTCACGATGCCGGCCTAAGTTTTAAAGAAATTGCGGTACTCACAAACTGCTCCATTAATACAGCGTTGGGAAGAATGCGTTATGCACTACTCAACCTGCAAAAAATAATGGCACGAATGGGAAAGCCAGAATTGGTGGATTTAAACGAATAACGTAGGGAAACAAAACCCAATGCGCGCTACTCACCCAAATATTACAACAATGACTATGGACAAACGGTTACAATTGGTACAACACCTTTATGGTGAAGCGGATTCTTCCGAGCCGTTGACCGAGGACCGTAAACTACGTTCAGAGTTTGAGGATCTCTTGGCTGTAAAAACGGTTTTGGATAACTTGCCCATTAGCGCTGCCCCTAATCCAGCCTTGTTGGCAAACATCATGGCACACGCCAAAGAAGCTGCCCAAAGCACTTCTGGCCTTTCACCGGAAGCTGCCTTGCCCGTTATCACCTTACTTTATGGGCAAAACCATCTTCCGGCAGATGTCATTCTTAAAGACGAGGCGCACCGCAAAGAATATGCACAACTTTCGGTAGCTAAGGCAGTATTGGAAAATCCTCGTGAGCGGCAACAGCCCAAGCCGGAGGTGCTTCAGAATATTCTTCAGGCGGCGAAAACCGCACAACCGCGCCCACATCTGCGCCTTTTAAGCTTGGAAAACCGCCTTATCCATCAACCTATAGCCCGTTGGGTGGTGGCGGCCAGTGTGGTTTTGGTGGTCATTGGCGGCTTTTTTACCCTTCGTCCATTTATGGGGATACAAGAAGGACTGGCCGGCTTGGATGGGCAAACGATGGAAATCTATGAACCACCGGTCTCCGAAAGGGTTTTTTCGTGGGATGAGCGTCCGGTGTATAGTACCATTTCGCAACGGATGGAACACCTCGAAGCCCGTGTCGAGGATGAGTGGGGAAATACGCCCGTTCCTTTAGAATATACCCGAAACCATTCCGGAAATATCCGAAATGGAAGTTCTAGATAAAAAATAACCAAGACGATAACCACCTTTTATATGGTTTTTAACCCTATGAAAAGATTATTTAAGACGAACTATTTGCTTCAGGTTTCTTTGTTGCTGATGTTCCTGCCTTTTGCTTCTTTGGCACAACGTGCGCCAACGTCGGTTGCGCGCCCTGCTCGGCAAGCAACAACACACCTTAATCCTGCCCAGATGCAAACCTTTGTCATTCGTGACGGGAAGGCGTATTTGAATGGTAAACAACTCACGGGATCACAACTGCCCACCGATTTAGACCTGCGTGGATTAGACGTAGAATACATGTTCTCGGTTGGGGTTGCGCCTGTCATCCAGATCAACAATAAAATGTTTACGGTTGAAGGTGGAAGCCTCTTGGCGATGACGCGACAGTTTAAAAACGAGGCCGAATTTGGCTTGTTTATGGATCAGCAAACCGAGCAGTTCGGGCAATTACAGCCCATGATGACGCCTTTGGAGAGTACCAAGCAAATGTATTTTCTCCGAAACGAGGCGCCAGAGCTATACCAACGCTTCCAACGCGAACAGTGGTTGGAGTTGCAATCGCAGCGCTTGGCCGTAAAAATTAGGGTCTCTGCCGAGAGTGAACAGCGGTCTCAGATGATGAGTGAGTTGCGCAAAACATTGGGGAACATCTTTGACCTACGACTCGAAAACCAGCGCGAAGAAATCCAACAAATGAACAACCAACTCATCATTTTGCGTGCCCGTCTTCGCGACAAGGAAATGGCCCGCGAACGCATTATTCAACAACGATTAGAAGAGTTGTTGCAAGACCAATAATGATAATGATGAACCAAGTGCTTGTATTCCTTTGATAACTTCCTTTGTTTAAGTTCATATATTTTAGAAACATAACCAAGGTGATAAACTTTTTTATGTCGGGAACGTGTTTTAGAAAAACGGCTCCATAAAAGAATATCACTCGTCTTGGTGTTTTTGCTACTTCCCACCCATTAACATGCAGAAACATCACTGTTTACCCTTTCCACCCTTTTTTTTAATCAAAACGGAGGTTAATAACCCCATGAAGTACCCTTTTTTGATACGTAGTCTTGGCGTGGTTTTGGTTGCAGCCGGACTATTTGCATTGCCCGTATCGGCTCAAAATCCGGCTCCCAAAGAACACAAAGAGAAACGGAGCACAATCCGAGTGGTGGATAATGGTGTCGAGCGGAGGTTGGAGGTTGTAGAAAAGGATGGCAAGGTTTTGTTGAATGGCAAACCCATTGAGCAAGCAAATCCCGAAGACAAAGAACTTTACCACCAATTTAAGGTGGAGGACACATTGGACGGCGAACGGGTAGATCGTACCATTACCTTTAATCCCAAAGAAAAAGAGAATGGTCAAGAAGAAAAAACCGTCGAGGTCACCATCGGTGAAGATGGTAGCGTCACAACCTCGGATAACAGAGAAAGACAAAGAAATACGACCGTGAAAGGACGTAAGAAAGGTGGGAAAGAGGTGAAAGAAGAGAAGAGGGTCACGGTGACGATTGGAGACGATGGGGTAGGTTCTGTTCTCGTGACGCCTGAAGAAGAGGAAAATAATGAGCATGTCTATCGGTGGAAGCGTAAATCCGCAGATGGAAAGGAAGAAGACGTTTTTGAAGAATTTCCGCGTATGAGGACTTTCCGGTGGGAAGGTGGCGAGCCTTTTCGTCAATTCAGAATGGCTTTGCCCAAAGGGGGAGCATTCCTACGCGAAGGCCACCCATTTGGTGAAGTGATGGACGAGGTACGGGTAAATATAGAGGAGTTGCGAGGTAGCGAATTTGCAGAGGTTGCACGTTTAGAGCGGGAAGCGCGTGATTTGTCGCGCCAGATCAAACTTGCAAAAGATGCCGAAAAAGCAATGTTGGAACGCGAATTGGACGCTAAACTAAACGAGATCTTCGATAAAAAAACTGAAGCACGCCGTAAAAAAGTGAGCCGATTGGAAGAAGAATTAAATGCCGAACGCGACCAATTACGTGCCCGCGAACGCGCCCGCCGCGAGATGATCGAAAGACGGAAACAGGAACTCCTGCGTGGTAGCGATCCACTTTCGTGGTAGTTTAAGGACTATGCTGTCTTAAGATTATAGCCGGAGTTTTTAAAAGCTCCGGCTATTTTGTAGCCTCCGTAGCCGTTAGAGCCATCTTCGGGTTTGGCGACAATAGTGGGCGTATGACGTTTGATGTTGTGTGCGGAGCCATGCTTCCTCTAACCGTACCTGAACTTGGATCATCACAAAGCTCATGCTTAATATCGCAAGTGAGACGGCATTGGGTAAAACCAAAAAGATTCCGAGCATTGTGACCAACATGCCAAGAAAAATAGGGTTTCTTGAATATGTAAAAACACCTGTTGTTACCAAGTCCGTCACGTTTTTCTCATCAATACCAATCCGCCAAGACAGCCCCATTTGGTACTGCGCCACCACCAGCCAGATCAGGGCGAGAAACAAAAGTGCCACTCCCGTTAATTGCACCGAGGGATGCCGGATATACCAAACGGGCAACAAATAATCAATGGCTTTGGGCCAAAACGCATAGACCGCCCCCATTCCTAAAAGCAGTATTAACAGCATCTTAAAGACGTTTCCTGTGAAATCATGTGCGTTACCGGTTTTACCGAAGGTAATGGGAAAAATGCCTGTTTTTTTCCAAACGCGCCAAGTCGGCAGAAAGAACGTTAATCCAAAAACAAGGATCATGTACAAGAAAAGGCTATACCGGAGGAGGTCTTTCATGGTATCTTGGCTTAGCGGTTTGTGGTACAGTGAAAATGGGATAACGACAAGGGGCAGAAGTAGGTTTCACAGGTTAGATAAAGCAATTTTTCGGCGTCTTGCCACGCAGGAAAGTTTTTATTTTGATTGTGCGAACTGTTTTTAAACCCAAGGGCGTATCTTTTTAGACGTGAAGGTGCGTCAGGAGGACATTAACTAACCTATACCCTTTTGACGGGCTGATGATGCGGCAAAAGTGGCTTTGTAAAGAGGCCATTCTTTGTAAATTGTTGATAAAATGGCATTGATTAAGTCTTTGTATTTCAATCCTTTAGAAAATATAGTATATGGGTGTTCAAGAAGTTCGGGCGCGATTGGTGGAACAGGCTACAAAACGATTGGCTCCCCATTTGCCTCGTTTGCAAATGTTTGGTATGGTTTTGATTACCGCATTGGCCGGATTTTTAGCTTCCTTTACGCTTTATCGTGGCTTAGATGTAGTACATATGGGGATTCGCTACCCGATTGCTATGTTGGTGGCCTACGGCGTTTTCCTGTTTTGTCTATGGCGATGGGTTAAATACCAACGTCGGAAGGCCGGTATCGAAGAAGCAAAAAGCAATAAGGGACATTCTGGCGATTGGTCGTTTGACTTGCCGAGGTTCGGTGGGACGGGTAGTGGTGGTGGTGATTTTAGACCCGGTGGTGGCGCCTTCGGTGGTGCAGGTGCGGGAAGTTCGTGGTCTTCCGCTGGAACTGGAATTACACAAGCGGAGGCATATTCTTATGTGTCTCCAGCGGCCAATGCACCGACGTCTGGTGGGGGATGGTTTGGTGGTGGGAAAAGTGGCGGCGGTTTTGATCTGGATTTGGATGATGGGGTTGCTATTCTGATCGTCGTCCTGATTGTTGGGGCAATTTTGGCAGCTCTCACGTATGTGGTTTGGGCTGCACCGAGCATTTTGGGCGAGGTTTTTGTGGATGGCGTTTTGGCCTCTACGTTGGCGCGTGGTGTTCGGGATGCACAAACCGGACATTGGTTTTGGACTGTTTTACGCAAAACGTGGTGGATGCTCTTGTTGCTCTTGGTAATTTTAGGTTGGGGCGGTTTTGCATTGCAAGAGGCTTTTCCGCAAGCACATACGCTGTCCGAGGTTCTGATAATTCTTAAGTAGTATAGACATGGGAAAGTATGTATTCTTGATTTGTTTGGGTTTAGCCTTGAGCAATTCTTTGGCTGCTCAAGCACTCCTCAATGGTTTTTATTATGTTGATGTGCCCTCCGATTCAACCCTTAACCGAACGAATACAGCGGGTACATGGTGGTTACGTCCCACCCCTGCGGTCAAGGGCCGCCATATAACATCTTCAAAAGTAAAGCAGGTTTTTGGGCAATGGGTTCTTGAAATTTCCCTAAACGAGGCTGGACGGAAGGCACTTTTTATGGCCACAAAAGCTTGGGAAGGCAAACAGATGGCCATTGTCGTCGGTGATGGTGTGGTAAGTGCACCATTTGTGCAAGAAGCCATATCCGGTGGAAGGGTGCAAATATCGGGTGCTTACACCAAGTCTGAATTGGGTGCGATGCGCCGTGCCCTTTTGCTGCGTCAAAAAAGGGATTAGCGCTGTGGGATGCGGTTTGGGTAATCGGTAATTATACCGTCAACGCCCATTTGTATTAATTTTTCCATGCGTTTAGGGTCGTTTACTGTCCATGGGATGACTTTAACCCGATCCCGTTTAGCACTTCGGATGCTGCATGTGCGCAATGATTGGTGATACGGACTAAAGGCATATGGCCGGAAGCCCAGTCGCCAACGATGAATACGGTATCCCCAAATATCCGCTGTTAGCATGGCCAGTCGTAGGTTTGGTTCGTGGCGATGCAGCACCCGCAAGGTACGAAAATCGAAGGATTGGACGATGGTGCGGTTTATGATGCCCAAATCGGAGATGGTTTTATAGACCACCATAGCAAAGGTTTTGGGATCTGGTTGGAATATTCCGTCGCCATTGGGTTCGGTCTTGGTCTCAATATTATACTGCGGCAGTGCCCGTCCGGTACGGCGGGCGTGTGCTTCTGCGGCGAGAATCACATCGGAAAGCAAGGGTTTATAGGCCGGAATTGGGATTTGTTCTGGAAAACGGGGGTGTTTCTTTTGCCCACAGTCATAGGTGCGAATATCCGCATATGCCATATTGAAAAGCCGGAGTTGTCGTGCTTCTTGTTGCGTGATGGGCATACCATCCGGTTTGGTACAGATTTCTGGATTCATCCATGCCTCGTGCGAGACAACCGCGAGACCATCACTCGAAATCACCACATCCATCTCGAGTGTGGTCACACCCAGATCAAGGGCTTTTAAAAATGCGGGGATGGTATTCTCTGGCAATAAACCCCGCGCTCCGCGATGGCCTTGCCAATCAAATTCTTGTGCAAAGAGGTGGGGCATGGTACTCCAGAGCAAGACGATAGGATAAATAAAATACGCCATTTTCAGGTTGTCTAAGTCCTAAAATACAAACGGGATGGCTACGGATTAATAATATTTATCAATTCCACCGTATCCAGCTATTCGTTTTCCGGCCAGTGTTTTGGCGATAAAGTTGTTTAAGCGCCTCAGGAACTCCTCCGGTCTTGGTCGGGCATCTTCAATATAGGCGATTCTAATCCGTTTGTATCCTTCCGAAAACCTTTGGTAATGCGCCCATGCTTCGGGAAGTTGCTTAATGGCTTCCAGAATATCAGCGGGGTAATGGAACGGCTTGTCAACCACCGCCAGAGCCGATGTCACGATATGAGGGTGTACCATATTATGTTCTAAAAGCCACTTTAGACGCTCAATATTAGGTTGCGAGTAGGTACTTTTGGGCCTGCGGGGGGTAAAGCGTTGTATTTTCCGAAAATCGTCGAGTTTCCGAACAGTGCTATCTATCCAGCCAAAACAAAGGGCTTCTTCTACGGCATCGTTATACGATACTGCCTTGAGACCTGCATGTTTATGGGGGAAAACAAACCAAACCTCTTTTTTGTACCTAAAATTTAGGTGCAGCCACTCCCGCCAATCGGATCTATGGGGAAAGTAAACGACTTCGATTGTTTCGGGTGATTGCATAAAGGGGTGCTGTTTTAAGGCTATTTGTAAATCAATACCGCTTACCGAGCCATCGGCACCTCAAGATATGATTTTTATTGCGCATCTAAGGCTTGTTTTAAGTCCGTCCAAAGGTCATCGGGATGTTCAAGACCAACGGATATCCGCAACAGTCCTTCCGAAATATGTCCCGCTTTTTTTCCTTCTTCAGAAACCACGCGGTGTGTTAGCCCTGCCGGATGCTGGATTAAAGTGTCGGTGGAACCCAAGCTCACAGCGGGGGTAATGTGTTTCACCAAACGGAGTACCTGAGCAGCGGCCTTATAATCTCCCACCTCGAAGGAGATAATGCTCCCCGGCCCCATCATTTGTTTTCCGATCAATCCATTTGGGTCGCCACCTGCATTGCCCGGATAATATACCTTTTTTACGGTCTCATGCGTTTTTAGCCGCTCGGCAAGGATTTTGGCATTTTCTTGGGCCTTTAAGACCCTAATCGGCAGTGTGGGCAGGCCACGATGCAAAAGATATGCCGCCATCGGATGTAAAAGCCCACCCGTCATGATGCGTACTTGACGCAGTTTACCCGCCCAAGCCTCGGTTGTAGAAAGGACGCCGGCCATCACATCGCCATGGCCGCCAATAAATTTTGTGGCAGAATGAAGGACAAATGTTGCCCCAAAGTCCATCGGCTTTAGGAGAATGGGCGTTGCAAAAGTGGCATCCACCAAGACGGGTACCCCCTTCGCTTGTGCAACCACATCTGCCACATCTACGAGCGAGACTGTCGGATTGGCTGGCGTTTCGATCACCACCAAACTTGTATCAGGCCGGAGGGCTTCTTGGACGGCATCGGGTGTTGTAAACGTGACACGCATCCCCAGAAGATCGGAGCCGAGGAGGTGATCCGAGGAGCCATACAGTGGGCGCACGGCCACCACATGGGTTCCGTTGGTTCGTACAGCCAATAAACAAGCGGTGAGGGCAGCCATTCCCGACCCAAATGCAACCGATGCCGCCGCTCCTTCAAGTTGGGCCATTGCGGCCTCGAATCGTGCCACCGTTGGGTTATAGAGTCTTGCGTAAATGGGTTCTTCTGGGATTTGGCTACCTTGTATGAAGGCATCTAAACTGGCCGTTGCCCCCTCCAAATCATGAATAGGGTAAGTGGTCGAGAAGTCTAAAGGAGGCGCATGTACGCCCAAATTACGGAAGTCCTCACGGCCAGCGTGTACAGACAATGTTTCGGTATGTTGCATGTTTTATTGGATACAATTTGGTAAATGATGTCCAAAATTATTACCTTAAAAGGTATTTATCCTAATTCTCCGAAGACTATTTGGTAAGAGGTTATGAACTATCTTTTGGACAAAACGGACTGCGAAATTGTGCGCATTTTACAGAAGAATGCACGGTTGTCTAACAAAGAATTGGCCTATGAAATTGGCCTTTCTCCTTCGTCTTGTTTGGAACGAGTGCGACGTTTGCAGGATCAAGGGATTTTTGAAGGCTTCCATGCAGAGCTTCATCCGCCCGCTGTGGGGATTGGTATGCAGGCCATGATTGCTGTACGGCTTACCCATCACGCCCTAAATACGGTAGAGGCTTTTCGGGAATACATCCTGACAAATTCGGCGGTCATCGGGCTGTTTCACGTTACAGGAGCAAATGATTTTCTGATTCATGTTGCCGTGACAGATGCCAACCACCTGCGTTCGCTTTTATTAAGTGCTTTTTCCACACGTCCTGAAGTGACCCATATAGAAACCTCTATTATTTTTGAATATACCCGACGATTCCAAATGCCCGTTTATACCAAAAAAGAAGTGTAGCCCTTCCAACGCCTTTAATTCGTATTTTTATAGGCTATAATGACCTTCTTTCACCCTAAGAAACTCCTTTTATAGTTGCATGAAATTTACCCTGCTCCATACAGACAATCAATCAAATGCCCGTGCAGGCCTCCTCGAAACCGATCATGGAACCATTGAAACGCCCATTTTTATGCCGGTTGGCACAGTTGGTAGCGTAAAAGCTGTTCCACCGCGTGACCTTTTGGATGAGGTTAAGGCACAAATTATTCTCGGAAATACATACCATCTTTATCTAAGGCCGGGTACGAATTTATTACAAGAAGCGGGCGGACTGCATAAGTTTGCCTCTTGGCCCAAGCCCATGCTCACGGATTCGGGTGGCTTTCAGGTGTATTCGCTGGCTGATAACCGTAAACTATCGGAAGAGGGTGTGCGTTTCCAAAGTCATATAGACGGCTCTACCCACTTTTTTACGCCAGAATCCGTGATGGACATCGAGCGTACTATTGGGGCTGATATTATGATGGTGCTTGATGAGTGCCCGCCCGGAGATGCGCCGTATGAGTATGCCAAAAAGTCGCTTGCATTGACATTACGGTGGGCAAAACGTTGCCGCGACCGTTTTGAGACCACCGAGCCTTTGTATGGGTATCAACAAACGCTTTTTCCGATTGTGCAAGGGGTGGTTTATCCCGACCTCCGGCGGGAATCCGCGCAGGCAGTGGTGGATATGGGGTTTGAGGGCTATGCCATTGGCGGACTTTCGGTGGGGGAACCAGCCCCATTGATGTACGAAATGGTGGAAGTGGTGAACCAAATTTTGCCTGCTGATAAGCCGCGTTATTTGATGGGCGTAGGAACACCGGAAAACCTGATCGAGAATGTAGCACGGGGTGTGGACATGTTCGACTGTGTAATGCCTACCCGAAATGGCCGTAATGGGATGCTTTTTACCACCGAAGGTATTGTGAACATCAAAAACAAAAAGTGGGAAGCAGACTTTTCGTCTATTGATCCGGGCTTGGAGGGTTATATCCATCGTACTTTTAGCAAGGCATACCTCCGTCACTTGTTTAAAGCGGGTGAAATTCTGGGTCTTTGGATTGCCTCGGTTCAGAACCTAACATTCTACCTTTGGTTGATGCGTCAAATGAGAACGGCCATTTTGGAAGGGCGGTTTGATACGTGGCGGCGCGAGTGGCTCCCAAAAGTTTCCCGCCGATTGTAACCAAATGTGTGTTATGGGTTTTATAACATTGTTGCTAAAAACAACCTCACGCTGAAGCATGGGGTTAAATTCAAGTCAAAAAAGTAGGTCAGAGACCTCAAGCCAACATAGCACCGTTCGTCTGAATGAATGTATAAAGCACGTAAGAACAAGGCTCAATGCAATATTAACCCTGTCCTTTAAGGGTACGCAGAAAACTGGGGCTTTAAGTCCTGAACAACACCACAATGTGGGTAAGAAACGGGCTTTCGGCTATGTTCAACTTGTTTCTTCTCATCGTAGGAAGATGCTCCACCCCGATTGGGTTAAGTTACACCTCTTCGATGAAGTACATTGGAAAATCACCCCCGTGTAAGGGTAGCAGTCCATCATGGCGAAAGTTTGATTTACCTATAAGGCATATTCCTACTGACGATCTACATGCCCCATTTGGCGGAGGATCTCCGGCGGAACTTTCCACTTCGCCACATACCGATTTTGAGAACCCCAGAAGCCTAAGCCTTGGTGTACATTTTGGAGAGGGGTATTGGGCTTGTGCAAGAGCTGCTCCCATTGGGCGTCTAACCTCACCCCTTCCACCGAGATGTCATAAAGACGTACTCCCGAAGGGGTCTTGAGCATATCCGCCATTAGAAAGAAGTCATTTTGGAGCTTTACGGGCACATTCCACTGTCCGGATGTTAGTTCTCCAGCCGTGTGATAATCGAACCGGAAGGCAATTGGTGGCGTAACGTCATCTTTTGCAGCTTTGTACCAGACTTTTGCGCGATACGGCAGGACGGGCGTTTGTACCAACATGCGTTGAATCCAGCCTTGTCCTGCATCCCGAATAGGCGCTTGAAGGGTAACGATGGGCGTAGGCGGAACCGTAGTGGTGGCGGTGGCTTCGTACCCTGTTGCATCTGTCACGCGCAAGGTATAGGTCTCATTTGCCATTGGGCGGAACATCGCATAAAATAAATGGGCCGTTTGGCCGTCGGTAGTACTGACCGAAGAATCTCGCCAAGCGATCGCCGTACCGGTGCTTTTCGCTTCGGTTTGTACGTTTCCAATAAGGTACAAGCCACTTCCGTCAGCCCGTTGCAAAGGCGTTATCCGCACAAATTGCGTATCTCTTGCGGTATCCAAATATCCATAGACCGAGAGCCTTACCGGAGCATTCTGTATATAAGGCTGAATGGTATTGTCGCATCCAACCAAGACAAAGAGTAAAACACTTAATCCATACAAAAAAGGGCGCATGTTGGAGGAGGTTGATTGACGTTGACGCCGCAAAAGGTACAAAAAACGAGGGCATTACCCAAGTTCAAAAGCAATGACTACCCTCCTTATGCGCCCCCATATCCGTTTAATACGTGAAGGCCAGCCCGATACCCCAGCCCATTTCATTGTGGTAATTAGAAGAAAGAGCGAGGTACTTTGTAAGGATATAATGAATGCTGATTTGGTATTCCCGTTCGGAGTTAATCCCAAAACCCAATCGGCCTCGGCTCGAAAAGGCGATATCCTCGCGGTTTAGGCTTATTTTTGCACGTCCGGTATGGTCTATTCGCGCATCTAATTCCCAAAACCACGGCATTGTGTACTGGAATCCTGCCATAAACCGTACTTTTTCATGCGAATGTTCTTGGCCTAACCAGTCTTCCGTATGAGTTGTATGGGCGCTGTTTCGGTAGCCCAATCCCAGATATGGCATAAAAAACTGGTTGCGCCCAATGTACCTGCCTACGTGGGCTTGTGCATCCATCTTTTTGTGGTTTTGCCAACCCATATGCCAATGTGCCCCCACTGACCATCTGGTATTTTCTGCGCCAATCATGCCCTCGCTGCCATTTGTTTGTAGTGTACCATGCGCCATGGTATGAAACATCCGGTCGTCCCGATAAACCATGCGTAATGCCTTTTTGGGATCCGTAATCTCTGGATTCGGGGGCGAATTTTCGTAGCTAAAAATCCGGCCCATGCCTGCCATCATATGGTAAAGGATGTGGCAATGGAAGAACCAATCGCCGCCGCTCTTCTCATTCGCCGCAAACTCTATTGTATTGGTCTCCATCGGCATAATGTCCAAAACATTTTTGAGCGGTGCAAATTCCCCTTGACCATTTATAACGCGGAAAAAATGGCCATGTAAGTGAATGGGATGCCGCATCATGGAGCCATTATATAAGACAATCCGAAGGTTTTCGCCTTGTTTAATTCGGATTTTGTCTGCCTCCGAAACGGTTTTATTGTTCAACGTCCAGACATATCGGTTCATGTTACCCGTCAGTTCAAAGCTCAGCGTTCGGGTAGGCCCTTCGGGCAAGGTGGTCTTTTCGGTGGCCCGCAGCATGGCGTAGTTCAGTACCGTAAAATCATCGGGGGTGGAGTAGCGGCTCGAATCCGCCTTTCCGTCTTCGTAACCCGTCACCTCCGGATACATCACGGCATTCATGTCCATTTGTTGAAGCGACATATTCATGCCCATATCGTCCATCGAGCCATCGAGCCGCATCATATCGTTCATCATCTTCATGCCCTCAAAGTACTTTAGTTTGGGTAAGACGGGGCGCAAAACGGGTTCTCCTTGCCCAAAAAAGACAGATGCAAAGCCGGATCGGTCTTCGGCTGTGGCCTTTAGTTCGTAGCGTTTGTTATCTGGAATGGTTAACACCACATCATACGTTTCTGCGACGGCCACCATCATTCTATCCACTACCACTGGCTCCACATCTTTACCATCACTGGCAATTACGTTCATCTTTCCGCCGGCATACTCCAACCAGAAGTATGTGGAGGCACTGCCATTAATGATGCGAACCCGAATTTCGTCCCCAGCCTTGAATGTTGAGACGTTTTGCTCCGGCTGACCATTAGCCAAAAACCGTTCATAATACACGTCCGAGACATCCATAGCGTGCATTCGTTTCCATTCATTCACCAATTTGGTTTTGAAATGGCCTTTCAGGAGCGCCTCGCCATAGTTCTGGGTTGCTCCTTTTTTGATGCCGTACCAATCGGTGGCGTGATGTAGGCTACGGTGGATTTGGTTTGGGTTCTCGTTCGTCCAATCACTGAGCAGCAAGACATATTCAGGCAGTTTGTCTTGTGCTCTAATCGCAGGATCACTTGGTTTTTTATGGACAATCAAGGCTCCGTATAAGCCCCGCTGTTCCTGCATTCCGGTATGGCTGTGATACCAATACGTCCCATTTTGTACCAAGGGGAAGGTAAATAATTTGGTTTCTCCGGGCTTTATAGGGGCTGTTGTTAAATAGGGAACACCGTCGTAACGATTGGGCAGGAGCAGACCATGCCAGTGCAGCATGGTTTCTTCGCGGAGGTTGTTGTGGACGTAGATCTCGGCGATGTCGCCCTCGGTAAACGTTAGTGTAGGTGCGGGCAATTGGTTGTTAATGACAATAGCGGTTACATTTTTTTCGGTATAACGTACTGTTTTTTCGCTCACATATAAGTCGTACCGGACAATATTTTGCGCCCAAACGCCTATGTTTAAGTGTATAATAAACAATACTACAAACATCGCTGGCAGGCGAATATTTTTAAGGAAATGCGTCATGGTTGGATAAAAGAAATACAAAAGGGAAGGCATTGTCTTGAAATTCCTTCCCTTTTTGTTTTGGAGAAATCAGTTAAAGGTTGCCTTCACTTCGCCACAAGTGAGCATACTTTTTCCGAAGTAAGGGTTTTTAATGCCTTTTTCGGAACTCAACCAAGAGGCTCCTTTTCCATTGTTTGCCATAGGACAAAACTGCTGGTAAAGGGCGGAATCATTGATCTTAAACGCCTTAACGAGTGCTAAGACTGCTTCAGAAAGGCCCATAAAAGCGGTTCGTTGGTCTTTGATCGCTTGGGTATTTGCCAGCGTACGTGTATGTGTTGCCATTTTCTGGGCAATGGGTATGTACAAATCAAGCTCTTCTACCGCAAACTTTGCTTGCCCTACCATGTTCAAAACCCGTTCCAAATCCTTTGCTTTCTCTTCGGTCTCTTTGGCATTATCTGCTACTAACGCATTTTTTACCGTTAAATATGCCCTGAGTACGATTCCCAATTCGTTGCGGAGATTGGCATCTAAGATAGGCCGTGGAGCGGTGGAATCGGCTGATGCACCATCTGGTGCTTGTGCTCCAGATGCGCTGGAATGCCCCTTTTTGCAATGTTCGCAGGTTTCACCAGCATTGTGCCCGTCTCCCTTTTTACAATGTTCGCAGGCGCATTTGTCTTTATCGCAGGTACATTTTCCGTCCGTGCAGGTGCATTTTGATTTGCAATGTTCGCAGGTTTCACCAGCATTGTGCCCGTCTCCCTTTTTACAATGTTGGCAGGTTTCTCCGGCTTTTTCGCCTTTGCAATGTTCGCAGGCGCATTTGTCTTTATCGCAGGTACATTTTCCGTCCGTGCAAGTGCATTTTGATTTGCAATGTTCGCAGGTTTCGCCAGCATTATGCCCGTCTCCCTTTTTGCAATGTTCGCAGGTTTTTCCGGCTTTGTGCTCTTTACAACATTCGCAGGTACAGTTTTGTGTAGTCAGAGAATCTGACGATTGGACTTGTGTATAAGCAAATGGTACGAGTAGGAATAAGAAAAATAAGAAGTATTTCATGATTGGACTAAGGTTAAGTTCAATAAAATGAGTGCTGAAGTTCCGTTGACCTTCCCTTGTTTATTTGTTTTAAAGGGGCCAACAAAACAGATAACCATACAAAGCCTTATACCACTTGGTACAGCGCTTTGTCTTGAAGGATATTGAACGTAAAACCTAATTCCGGAAAGTACAGAGAAGGGCTTGCCGATTATCCGGCGGCGGACGTGCCGCGATAAAGAAGAATGGCTTGTCTTGGGGTAAAACAGGATTATAGGTTAGGAATGCAGCCGTAGCCATCGTTCCTGTTATCTCTTTGGCGGAGGTTTGTGTAAAAATACCCGCATCGGTATCGGTTTGCGGAAGTTCCACTTTACAACAAGTGGCGCGTTTTAGATTTAGCCCCTTTTGATTTGCCGAAGGTGCGTGTTTATGGACTACTACCGGACGATGGCAACTTTTTTGCGGGGTCTTAGACGAACTGCGAGACGGAGATGCCTTGTTCATCATGCTGCAACAGGCCATGTTCCCGGCCACTTGCTTTTTGCCCGAAAGCGAGCAAGCATGAACAACCACAGGTGCATGGAGTAAAAACAGCCAGACGAGTAGGAAATGGGCAATAAAGCGATATAAATGCTTTTGGTGCATCAAAACAGTTCTGTGTTTCAGAATTAACAAGCACTTTTTACACCTTTAGGTGGTTTAGGGGTTCCCTATTGCTCATATCTTCTCGAAAACCTACGGATAGAGCAATCTTAATGCTTAACGCGACCAAGCCTCCGAAGGCGTCTAAGGTAGAAATTTAACATTCAAAATTTGGTGACCATGTTCTAATACCCGTATTATCCACCCGCCTTGTTCTTTTTTTTAATCCAAAAACACATCAACCATGAAAAGAATTTTGATGTTGGGTCTAGGGCTAATGCTTTTCACCCATGGCGTACAAGCACAATTTATGAGCAGTAATGTGGAATTGGGGGTACAAACCGCCGAAGTGAATGGCGATCAAACCACCGCCTTACGTTTGGGCCTGCGGAACTTCTATTTGCATGTGGCCAATACCGAACTTGCAAATGGCCAACAGGCTGCATCTATCGGTCCAGAACTCTATATTCCGATTATTGGGCGTAGAATCCGTGCCCGTCACCCCGAAAGATTGGGGCTTACCTTACAAGGGTATGCGCGGGCTGGCAGTTTCTATGACGATGACGCCAATCCATTAGAACCTTATGTAGTTCGTTATGGTGGCAACCTACACCTGCATAAGGGTGTCGCTTTGGGACGTCTGATGGTTATTCCGCGCGGTACATGGGGCTACTACCGCAACAATAATTATGACGAGGATGCCAATTTGTTGGCGAAATCCAGCTACCGGAATGTACAATTTGCCGTAAAAGGAGGCTTCCGGATTGGACGTAAGGCCACCTTAGCTGCGGAGTGGTCCACCGCAAAAACCAAAAATCGGGATACCGACCAAACAACAGCTGCTTCAGCTTGGATGTTCTCTTTGCTTTTCCGGCGTTAAGGCCCTTCTGAGGCTTTGTATGCAGGGAAAACTTTATCCTTTGGGTGGCACAGTTTGCTACCCTTTTTTGTTCATTCTACATCATCATTGGAACTACGACATGAAAAAAAATATGGTCTTCGTGCTATACTTTTTAGCCTCGACCTCTGGCTTGGCACAAAACCCCACAGAAGAAAGTATAGCGCTTTATTATCAAGGACAAATCAATGGAAAATGGAACATTGAGATGCACCTCTCGCTCGTGGAAGATGTCTTGAGTGGTTCTTACGCCTATACTTCACAAAATAAATCCATTCCTATACGCGGTAGCTTATTGGAAAACCGGTTTACTGCGTCGGAG
The DNA here is from genome assembly GCA_017303715.1 of Rhodothermia bacterium. GTDB lineage: Bacteria > Bacteroidota > Rhodothermia > Rhodothermales > UBA2364 > UBA2364. The sequence continues at coordinate 21,347 of JAFLBZ010000027.1, forward strand.
TATGATGCTGCTGGGCGGATAATTGGAACGTTCAAAGGTGAGTTGGACGAGTTTGATCATATTCAAGGCATTTGGCGTAGTGCAGATGGCCGCAAAGAATATGCGTTTTCCTTGGAAAGAATGGGGCCAAAAAACCGCTTGACCACAACGTATCCGCATCAGTTCATCCTAAAAAAAGATCCATTCCCCTATGAGGCACGGTTTAGTGTAGCCACCTGTGAGGAAGATATTTGTAGCGGATTGGCCACCATTAACTTGTATGATATAAGTGGCAAACTTGTGCAAACCTTCTTCTCGGACGATTTGTATATGACCCTTGATGAAAACCAAAAGCCTTCCGTAAACGTAATCTTGGGCTATGATGAACAAAGCGCCCTTATTTTTGACGACTTTAACTTCGATGGAAAAGCCGATATCGCCATCCGAAATGGGAACATGGGCGGATATGGTAGCCCTACCTACGATGTATATCTTTATTCCCAAAACCGCTTCGTCTTTCATATCCCGCTTTCGTTGCTGGTGATGGAAAACTTGGGAATGTTCCAAACTGATGCTAAGCGTAGAATCCTGACGACCTTCACCAAAAGTGGCTGTTGTTGGCACCAAACCAGCGAAAATGGCTGGCAGAACAACAAAATCATCCCGCTTAAAAGGATCACCGAAGACGCCACTGGTTCCAATGAAAAAGTGGTGGTGACCACCGAGATATGGACGGGTAAGATGTGGAAAAAAAGTGTAAAGACGTACCTACAATCGGCGTATTATAAAGAATAAGGCTGATTTTTTTTGGATAAAGATGCCTCCGACGTAACATCCAAATACCCCGTTGCGTTTTAATCAAACCCGTTTTCGTAGTGGGTTCTCCAACGCAACCGCAATAATGAGGTATCTTTTCGGTTAGCATTTTTATTTTTGTATGTAAAACTTATTGCTATGAACAAAATTATTATTCCCGTTCTACTTTTCATGATGCTTTTTGTATCGGCATGTGATACCACCGGAAAAGTGCTAAAACGGGCGTCCGCTCTTGAAAATAAAGGACGATACGAGGATGCGGCATTGGCCTATATCCAAGTCCTTCAAAAAAAACATAGTCTATCCGATGCACGGTCTGGCTTGCAAAGTACGGGTGATGCTGCCATTCGTGCGATCCTTGCTGAAAACACCCGCAACAGTATCGCGGTTGTGGAGAATTATCGGCGGGTGGATGATCTAACCCGTAAAGCGGATGCGGTGAACATTTCCCTCGTCCTTCCAGCAAATTACCAAAACAACCGCCGAAGAGCTTTTGATGATGTGATCCGTGAATTGGTGACCAAGGCGGAAAACTTGGCCGTCGAGAAAAAATGGGAACAAGCCCTGAACAGCTCTAAGGAAGCCTTGAAGTACGAACCCGATGCCGATGCGGAACTCATGATCCGCAACCAACAGTTCGAGATTGCAGACCAATGGGGCAAAGACTTGGCGAGCATAGGCTATGCTGCCGAGCGCAAACGGGACTGGGCGGCTGCACTCCGTAACTATGAACGGGCTGCCGAAGTCTCGCCCGATGAACGCATGAAGGAGGAAATGACCCAAGCACGCGGAAACGTCCTTTTCCAGTGGGCCGAGGATGATATCCGGTACAACAAATTCCGGGCTGCCTATGATAAATTGGGGCGGGCAATAGAACTAACCCCCCGAAACGAACGCGCCAAGAGCCTTATGGCGGATGTGATGCAACGCGGTGGCCGGAAAGTGGCCATGTTGCCGCTCTATCGCACAGCCGCTGCCGTTCAAGAAATGCCGGAAAGTTTTGTGCAAGAACTAAACGATGAACTCCAATTTGGGTATTGGGGCAAACCACCCGCCTTTATCATCACCAGCGATCCACGAGACATCCGGCGGGAGATGCGAAAAGACGATTTGGAAGGCCGCGTACTCTCCGATGACAAGGTCTATCTCTTGGGACGTCGGATAGGTGGGGATTTTATAGTGTTTGGGGAAGTTGATCGCTTCGTAGTGACAGAACGCACCGTTCGGGAACGCGACCGCAATGCAACTACGTTCTCAAAACAAAAAGTCACCTATAAGGAAGCCGTTGTCGAGCGGAAAGTAGAGGTTGGGGTTTCTTTCCGGATTTTAGAGTTGAGCAAACGGCGCTTGTTTACTTCCGGTGGGGTACGCCATACCGAAGTGGTGCAGTATAAAACGGCGAAATATGCCGGAAGTACAAATGACTTAGATCTGAATCGTGATCAACGCAAAATTTTTAATGGTGAGGATAAACGCGAAAATCTGAACAATATGATCACAAAAATGGTGCGGGAAATTGGCAAGAAAACGGCCAATGGGGTTTATGCCAAATTATTAGAGGGCATAGAATGAGCAAATAGGCTTCTATTTGGAAACGGGCTTCTTTATGGATGCCCGTTTTTTTTGTCGCACCAAAAAGAGGCGCCAGCAGGCTTCTGTTACACTCATACCGGCTTGGTTTCGACGACCCTTAGTCAGCTACACCTTCACCGTTTTAAGATGCCACCCCGTTTTGGTGAGGTTCCGTTTGTCAGGGCTAAAGCCGTTTGTGCTGACCGTTCCATGCAACCCCAAGCTGAAGCATGGGGTTAATATGATGCCGGATTGTAGGTGGCAACGCCGTTCATCCCAATAGACACGTAAAGCAAGCAAAAACAAGGCCAAATGCTACATTAACCCGTCCTTTTGGGCGTAGGCATCAAGCAAGAACTTACGCATAATGCGATATTAACTCCGTCCTTTAGGGCGGAGTAGTAGGCTCCGAAATAGCATTGGGCTTTAGCCCTGAACGATCCCCAACGTTTATACCGTGCGTTGGGAACGGGTTTCTACGATGACGTCACCCCGATGGGGCAAAATATCGTCTAATAATCTAAGTAGCGTAAAAGATTTGTAGCCCATCAATAACCCATAACTTGCGTTGAATAGGCCTGATTAACCCCGCTATAGGTTTAGCCTCGGTTCGTTTTGAGAGTTGGGGCTTTTTTTATGCTCCTGGAAAGGTTGACGCCTCCGAAACACGGGTGGCTTGGAGCAAATGGCGTTGCTCGTGGCGTGCCAATAAGGTCACACAAGACGCCAAGGGATAGGTGATTATGGACAGCAAAGGCGAAGTCACAATGGTATTTGGATGGGCATTCTGCAACCCTACAAGTGCTTGTATAAACCGACTTTGGTGTTCCTCGAATCGGGCGACAACATCACCAGACACTTGGCTGGGTGGCGTTGTTTCCTGAATTGGGGTTTTCATTTTCCGTTTCATGTCCGGTCCCAGTGAATCCACCATAAAACTTCCCATCCAGTTGCTCAAGGGGCTGATTATTGCCCAAAGTGACGGTTTGTAGCTTCCTGCTTTTAGTGCAGCAAATAGTGGGAAGTACATGCTGTTTCCTTGGATCAGGTGCTCCAAACACTGTGCTATGCTCCATTTTTCGGGTGAGGGCTTCCAATTGAGTTGGCTGGGGGTTAGGTGTCCAAAAAGGCGTTTCGCCTCGGAAGTCACCTCCTTGCAGATAGCAACTTGCGTATCTAAGGAGAAGGGGGCGTCTGGCATGGTATTTTTCTGGGTTATCGTGCAGGAGAAAGTGCCAACTTAATGGCCTCTATGTCCTGCGGTGTAACGATATTCTCTTGTTTTAACCGGATGAAAGAAGCCAATAGGTCGTGTGGGTCGTCAATAATGGCGTTGTTCAGGTCACTGATCACTTTTTGTTTCTCTGTTTGGTATTCCGTTTCGTTGATCATTTCGTTTTTCCAGAGCTCGTACAACTTCCTAAAGCGATCTGCAAAGGCATCTGGTGACATTTTACGGGTATTTCTGGGTGGTAGGGCTTGCGCAATTTGTGCCTGCAATGCCGCTTCCTCGCGTTTGGCGATGCGGTTGTTGCGCCGCTTTGCCTCGTTCCGAGCCATGAAAATCCCTGCAATCCACATGCCTAAACCCGGTAGAATAAGCAAACTTCCCAAGGAGGTCAGGAAAAACCACATAATACCAAATCCAATACGTCCCAAATAGATTATGTCCTGCTCCGGGGAAAATCAAGGAGAGCAAGGCCGCCAATGTAGGATCTTTTTTAACTTCCATGGTTCAGTCATGTTTTATCGTGAGGGGTGAACTTCGGAACGCTCTACGCAAGATACAGAAATTAAGATGCAGATCGTAACCGTATTTGCGGCCAAAATACAATGGTTTCTTCAAAAACTCACTGCTTTAGGCGTATGTTTTTTGAGGTTCGTCTGGACGGGAAACACATGATCCTAACCTTGGCAATTCTCCAATATAGGGAAGATGCCACTACCATGGGGCTAAATGTCGTCTAACCTCTTGGAACATCTTGGTAGCCGTGCATTATTTGTAGTCCATCATTAACCTCCATAACGCACGTAGCAAACGGCTTATAAGCGGGAGCCTTTACTCAACAAATTAGGACATCAATATAAGCGGTATAAACCAAATAAAAACAGCCTATCCATCCATATCCATTGCGAGGTCGTGGTACATCCGATAAATAGTTTCTAACATCTGCAAATCACTTTCCGACATACGTTTGTTGCGGCGTGAAAAAACGGCTTCAGCCACACGTAACGCCTTTTCCAATTTATAGGGCATATACATTTCTGCGGGGCTTCCCCAAGAGAACGAAGACACGTAATTGCGCTGATACCCGCCCCCGTAGAGGTTACAGAATGTACCGATAACGGTTCCTGTATTAAACATGGTATTGATCCCGCACTTGGTATGATCCCCCATGATGGTTCCAAGAAATTGCTGACCGGAGAGTTCGTAGCGTTGCAAGGCAACATTGTATAATCGGATATTTCCGTAATCATTTTTAAGGTTAGACGTGTTCGAGTCTGCGCCCAAATTACACCATTGCCCGATGTAGCTATTACCCACGTAGCCGTCGTGTGCTTTGTTAGAATTTGCCTGAAACGTGGAAGCATGGACTTCGCCGCCAATTTTACAGCCCGGCCCTATTGCGGTCGTATCAATCCGTGCGGTCATATTAATGCGGGAATTTTGTCCGATGTAACAAGGGCCTTTAACCACCGCACCTTCGCAAATTTCTGCTCCGCGATCCAGAATAATGGGGCCAGTGTCCGCCGCAAGAATTGCTCCAGCATGAACAATAGCACCCTCGGCCACAAAAATGCGGTTAGGTTCTACCAAAATGGCAGATGGATGAATTTTTCCAAAGTTGCCCGATTGTCCAAAACCGCGCGAGATAAAATCTGGCAATTCTACCAGCATATGCCACAGACGATTTAGAAAATGTACGCCTTCTACGGCTTCGAGCGGTGCATCATTAAAATCAGAGGGGGATAAAGCCTGTTTATGTAACGAGATGTGAGTGGGATCGGGGATCCAAGCCGCCACCACAAACCCATCCTGCATAAAAAGGCGTTTCGGCTCATCCGTTTGTGCGGCTTTTCTCAAACGAAGGATCACCTCAGCGGGTAAGAAAGAGATTCGCCCATTCAGGAAAAGGGTTCCTGTCGAGGGTGTTTCGTTCACCAATACGCCTGCGTGTGCCTCGGCGAGTGTGCCGGCAAGGTAGGGCCTCACCTGAAAAGCGGGATGCAAGTCGGGAAACTGGCGGCGGAGGTATTGGGCAATGGTACTACTCCCCAGCCGAATGTCAAACACTGCCCGTGCTTCTACTACAGGGCGAAGGTGATCGCAAAAAGCATCTTCAAAGAGGCAAAGAAACATTGGTATTTTTTATGAAAAAGGATTAATGGGCCGCTGGCATTGGCTGCCTAAGTCCTTCGCGCCCGCTCCATTTCCCCGGCCAACCGGGTAAGAACAGTCCCAGAACAAAGGCCAATATGGAGAAGTAGAAAGTCAGTAGGTAGGCATCACTCAAGCCCTTTAAATTCTCGGTACAGGCTTGTTTGCGGATGTCACGCATTTTTTTACCGAGTCCAGAGGCGAACGGACTGGCGAAGGGGTCATCAAAACTACCAGCGGCGGGCATTTCGCTGCAAACCCCGCCTTTAAACGTTTCGTCCTTGTGTTCGGTGGGCGCGCCGTGCATGAGTTGGTCTTGCAGATTTTTTATTTTGGGCGATACCGCACTGACCAAAATGGTGGCCAGAATAGCAACTGCAATGGCTTGGATGGCATTTCGGGTGGCATTGATCAGTGATGAAGCCCGTGAAACCTTGTCTAATGGTGCAACTCCAAGTGCTGCTGTAAAGGTAGCCTGAACAGTTAGACCAATCCCAATTCCCCGCTCGGCGAGTAACCACATGATGTGCTCGATACTGGTATCTGCCTGAATATGCGACAAATGCCATGTATTGAGCATGATAACGGCGTATCCTACTACAATCAATGGGCGAGGTCCAATGTAGTCGTAAATCCGTCCCGAAGCCGCTGTTACCAGTCCAGCGGTTAAAGCAAGAGGCAAAAGGTAAATGCCTGTATCGAGCGCCGAATAGCCGCGGAGCGCCTGTAAATAAATCGGCATCAAAAATTCTGCACCAAAAAGTGCAACTGTCGCCACATAACCAATGATGGTGGCTTTGAGGAAAACGGGGTTTTTGAACAACCGCAAATCCAATAAAGGCTCCTTGGCCAACTTCAATTCGATATAAGACAACGCCACCAAGCCCAGTATCCCCACAACCAGCCAAGACAGCACTGGCGTGGAAGTCCAACCTTTATCGGCGGCAATAGATGCGGCATAAAGTATCGCCCCAAAACCAATGGTGGATGCCACCAAACTGGGCATATTTAACTTCGGAGCATTTTCTTGAATGGTTTCCTTGAGCCATCGTGAAGCAATAAGGACGCCCAGAACCCCAATCGGGACATTAAGGTAAAAGATCCATCGCCACATATCGTGCGTAACCAACCAACCGCCAACAATAGGTCCCAAAGCAGGCGCCATCGTAAGCGCAATCCCAAAAAGCCCCAATGCCAAACCCTGTTCATGAGGTGGGAATGCCCTAAACAATTGTGCCGAACCAAGCGGGAGTGCCAAACCGCCTCCGATTCCTTGCAACGCTCTTGCAAGAATGAGCAGGGGCAAAGAATCTGATAGGCCACATAGGAGCGAGCTAACCACAAACAGCGAAATCCCTAAAATGTATATTCGCTTCATGCCAAATCGGTCGCCAAGAAAACCGGCCAAAGGCGTGCTAATCCCCATCGCCATCACATAAATACTCAGCACCCATTGGGTATCATCCAACGGGGCATTAAATTCATTTCGCAGTGTAGGGAAGGCCACATTAACCACCGTTTGGTCTAAAATGACCAAGAACAGGCCAAAAATGACCGACCAGAGTACTTTCCACTTATATGCCAGTCCTTTTTCGGACGGGGCAACATCGGTTGAAGCAAGCATTTCGTGTATTATTTTGGTTTAATCATGCAAGATACAACTGTAATGAGCGATCATGTTTCATGTCAAGCACTTTTCGTTTTTTTGTTGTGGAACAAAGCCCTACTCCTCCGGTGAAAGGATGGCAAGCGTTAATATGGTGCATTTCGGGTTCATGAAGTTGTTGTCATGATGGACAACCAGACTTTACACGGGGTAACTTCCCGATCTTTAAGCGTATTATGTAGCCTCTGGAAGGCCGATGACTTGAAGTGTTGCTGGTGGAAATTACACCAATTAGAAAGATTTAATTCGTTTAAGAACAAGACTTTTAAACCTACAAATCGCCTTATGCTGACGGACATCAACCAATTAGACCTTTCACGGCAATACACCTATGCCGATTACCTGAAGTGGGCTTTCCAAGAACGGGTGGAATTGCTGCGGGGGTATGTCTCTCAGATGTCGCCTTCGCCAAGCCGGATACACCAAGATATTTCGTGGCAACTCCAGAAAATAATTGCATTTTATATTGACGGCAAAGCCTGCCGTGCATACACCGCACCATTCGACGTCCGGCTTTTGCTACCAGCAGATTTCCGCCTTTCTAAACGAGTGCGTCGCCAAGCCGTTAGCGATCACGAAATAATGACGGTCTTGCAACCAGATTTGTGTGTGATTTGCGATCTTGAGAAATTGGATGAACGGGGATGTTTGGGGGCACCGGATTTGGTGATCGAGATTTTGTCGCCGGGGAATACGCGCTCCGAGATGAAGGAGAAATTTTCGATTTATGAAGAAACGGGCGTGCGGGAATATTGGGTCGTACAACCCGAATACCGCAATGTGTTGGTCTATGACCGCAACCGAAAAGGGTTTTTTGTGGCACGGGATGTCTATTCGGAGGAAGACCGAATGGTGTCTTCCGTCTTTCCAGATTTGGGGATTGAACTTGGGGAGGTTTTCAGAACTTAACGTTGCTCGATCCAGAGTTTACGGAGTTGTACAAATAAACGTTCTAAAAGCCGGAGGTCTTCGGTTATGATCTCGGCAGTTCCCGTCATTTCTGGTTTGTATTGTAAGGTCTTGCGTGTTGTTGTGATCAATTCTTGAGGCAATCCTATGTGGACAATGTACCTGCCGGTGGTTTCTTGTGCCGAGCCAACACGGGCCAAGGGCGATACCTGCTGAACCGTCCCCATGAGGTAGCCAAATTCATAGGCCGGATAAGCATCCATTTGAATACGTACCGATTGCCCCGTTTTGATTTTTCCGGTGTTTCCTGCCGGAATAAAGGCCCTGCCTATTAGAACACTGTGTTGGGTTCGCTGCGGAACAATGGTCATCACTTCCTCGCCTGCTTGGGCAAATTGTTCACTGTTTGTAAACTTGAAAAAGGCCACATCTCCCGTGGCGGGTGCTTTAAGCAGATAATTCAACTCCCATTCTTCTATGCTCCCTTTTAATAGCCGGAACGCATCGCGGAGGCCATTCACATATTGTTGCTCTTCCCGCGTTCTTTGCTGGTTTAACTCCAGAATACCTTGCCTATACTGTTGGGTTTGTGTGGCAAGTGCCGAGATTTGGGCTTTTTGATTTTCGACACTCCGCCTTGCCTGCAAAAGGGCCAATTCTTGGTCTTGGAGGGAGAGGCGCGGGATCGCCCCTGCACTATACAATTGCTTGTGGGTATTGTAGCGGCTTTGGGCAAGATTAAGTTCGCGCTCGGCCAAATTTAACTGACGGGTATAATCATTCCGAACAAGGGCTTGTTGGTTCATTTGTTGCTCAAACGCTGCAATCCGTGGCTCATAAGACCGAGACGAGTGGAAAAACCGCAATTCGTTCAGGCGCTGGAGGAATGTGGAATAATAAGGTTGTATCGGCCCAAGTTGTGGATTGGGGTTCAAAAAAGGCATTTCAACCAAGTTTAAGGCATTAACGGCATCTTCTATCGTTGGTAAAACACCCTTCAAGTCTAATACATCATTTGTTTTTGCCGGATTCTGAATAACCCCCAAAGGGGTGTCTTTTGCAACCGCTTTCCCTGCTTCCACCCAAAATTGTACGCGCCCACTACTACGCGAAATGACCGAAAACGGTGGATCGGCAGTGGTAATAACCACTTGGGCCGGGAGTACATCGGGATACCGGATGTACCAAAGTGCTACTACAATGCCCAAAATGATCAGAAACAAGACCGTCATCCCCCAGCGAATAATCCAGTGGGGTGGTTTGCCGATGATTTCCTGTACGGCTTCGCTACTACGATCGGTCTCTAATAAGGGCATTTTGGTCTTAGTCTCCCAATTCCAATTGGTTGCGAACAAGGTTAAAATAGATGCCGCCGCGTGCAACCAACGCCTCGTGGTTCCCCAATTCTACAATCCTACCTTGTTCCAAAACCACAATCTGATCCGCATTCCGGACGGTACTCAAACGGTGTGCAATCACCACCACCGTCCTCCCTTTGAAGAAACGGTTCAGGTTCTGCATGATAATCGCTTCGTTCTCGGCATCCAGCGCACTGGTCGCCTCGTCGAAAAACAGGTATGCGGGGTTTTTATACAATACACGGGCAATGAGCAAGCGCTGTTGTTGTCCTTTGGAGAGACCACGCCCATCGTCCCCAATCTTGGTGTTAAATCCACTGGGTAGCGTCTCAATTAAAGGCAAAATATTGGCCATCATGGCCGCATACAACAACCGTTCTGGATCAACATTTTCTTCGCCCAAGGCAATATTGCGTGCAATGGTATCCGAGAAAATAAAGCCATCTTGCATGACGGTTCCACAATAGCGCCGCCAAACGCGGTTATCCAACGTATTCAATCCCACCGAACCCACATAAAGTTTACCACCTGAAGGTTCATAGAGCTTAAGTAGAAGTTTGAGCAAGGTCGTTTTACCGCTCCCACTCGTTCCGACAACGGCAGTCACTTTTCCACTTGGAATCACCAAATTAATGTCATCCAGCGTTGGTTCCGTAAATGGGCCGCCATACCGAAAGGTGACGTGGTCAAGGCGAATGTCTCCGAAAGCGGGTAATTGTGTTAGGAGTGGTTCCTCTGCCGGTTGTTCGTCTGGCATGTCATAGATTTCTGCGATGCGCTCTACCGCCATTTTGGCATCTTGTGCGGTGTGCATAAACCCAACCAACTGCCCCAAAGGTCCCGAAACTTGCCCTATGATGTATTGGATAGCAACCAATGCCCCCAAGGTGAGGTCTCCTTTGATGACCGCACTGGCCGTTAGATACGTTACCACAATGTTACTGAGTTGGCTCATGGCCATTAACCCAATGGTTTGGTATTGTTCCAAGGCAAGCCCGTTGGTACTTAGCCTAAACAAACGCGCCTGAATACGCTCCCAAGCCCATCGTTTTTGATGCTCAGCATTGTTGAGCTTAAGTTCTGAATAACCGGAAACAATCTGTACCAATTGGTTTTGGGTTCCGGCTTGTTCGGAGAATGCCCGATAATCCAGCTCCCTGCGTTTTTTAAGGAAGAGAGCCAACCAAGCAACCGAAACCAAAGAGGTGGCGATAAAGACCAAAAATATTTGCACATTATAGAACGCCAATACCGTTCCAAAAACAAATACATTCACCAAAGAGAAGACCACCGAAAGCGTATTGGTGGTAAGAAAGGCTTCGATGCGTTGGTGATCGCCCATGCGTTGAAGCACATCACCAATCGTTCTCTGGTCAAAAAACGTAAGTGGTAACTTGGTCAATTTGATCAAGAAATCCGTCAATAACGCCAAATTTAAGCGGACTCCCAGATGTAGTAAAATCCATCGCTCAATAAATCCCAATGCCGTTTGCCCCAAAAAGAGGGCGACTTGTGCAATGATCATGAGCACCACAAAACTTAGGTTTTGCCGTTGAATCCCTTGATCTACAACAGCTTGAGCCACAAAAGGTGCTAATAGACTCAGGAAACTTCCTGCCAACATCCCAAAGAACAACTGTAGCAAGTAGCTTTTATATGACCGGAGATAACCAAATAGAAAGCTCCATTTTCGGTTCCGTTCTTTTGGGACTTCATGTTCCCCAAAGTGCGGTGTTGGCTCCATGAGGAGCAAAATCCCCGCCAATTCATCGCCATGATGGCCACTTGCCCATGCCTTTTCAAACTCACTGATGGTATAAGAAATGAGGCCATGTGCGGGGTCAGCCACATAGACATGCTTGCGGGTCACTTTATAGATCACTACAAAGTGGTTGTCGCGCCAATGTGCGATACAGGGTACGGGCACTTCAAGCAGGCGCGAGACAGGCAGCCGAACGGCCAAGGTGCGCATCCCCACACTTTCGGCGCAATGTGCCATTCCCAATAGCGATACCCCAGATTTTTCGATATAACAACGCTCTCGTAGAAAGGGCAATGGATACGTTTTTCCATAGAACCGAAATATCATCTTAAGACAGGTTGGCCCGCAGTCCATCTCGTCTAACTGACGATAAAAGGGAAATTTGCCTTTTTTGGTACGAGGCTTCCACTTAGACTCCTCTTCGATAACGTGCTCTTCGGTCTGAGGCTCCGGTTCTGGCTCCGGAAAACTGGGGGGCGTCGGTTCCGATAAATCTTTTCTTGGCGGGTTGGAGGGCTCGCCGTCAGATGCGGCAAAAGACTCAAAAACCTCTTCCCAAACGGTGTCTGGGGGAGGTAATGCGGTATTAAGTTCTTCTTTAACGGAGGTATTAAGGTCTTGTTCGTGTTGGCTTGTTAGCGAAAGACCAGAAACGATTACATTCTCCGCCTCCGGCATTTGGTCGCCAGAAGCCTTCTGTTTTGCTGCGTTTAAAAAGTCAAGTACGTAAACCTTCACAAAGCAATACCTTTAACGTTCATACAAGAATAATCCCAATCTGTAAATTCCTTGCATAAACTGTACCAAAACAAAACGATGACGTACAGGATAGTCTTCGGGAAACAAAAAACCCCCGAAGTATATGTAAACGTCGAGGGCTGGCAAGGTGCTTTTTGGGCATGTTTTGAATCCTTAAGATGTTTCAAGTGCCCAAATAGCTTAATGAACAAGCCTTATTTGGTATTTAAAAAGGCCAAAGGTAGTGCTAAAGGGTTTTATCCACCCACCTTGGCGTTTTTAATCCGGTAGTACATCCCAAATTTGTCGTTCTCCAAAACCTCGATGGTTCCGGTGACGGTAATAGGCGTAAACTCATAGTCGGCGGCGGCGGGTGTAAATATTTCGATCATCTCTTTACCACCCGGCGCTTCAAAATAACAGTGTGCAGGACGCGCAGCAATAATGAAGTGCTTGTGTTTTTCTCCCATTTCTAAGGGAATCATAAAGCCTTGAATTTTAATCCGCTTGCCATTGAGTGCTTTCACCTCTGGCTTAAAGACCGTGACATATTTGTTGTTTTGCCACTTAGACTCCACCTTTGCAAGGGTATCCCACGAGAGGGCTTGTTGGGCATTGGATACCAAAGGCAGGACGAAGAAAGCGGCTAAGAAAATAAAAAGTTTACGCATGAATTCTTGCGTTTTAGGTTAATTGGGATTGTGATGAAGGGGCAACACAGGCGTTATCAGAGACAAGGCGCGCGCGGTATGCTTATACCAAGACGGCAGGAACGGCTTTAGGTTTCCGCCAGATCGGTACGGCGGAGCATGGTTCTCCGTACATGATTTTTTTTGCAAAAGGTTGTAAATATTGGGTAGCAAGCAAATACGCATCTAACGGTACAATGGGACTATTGCAGCCCTTTAAGACCACTGGAAGACCCGCAAAACGAGACCAGTCTTCCAGCGCCAAAGCCCGTACATAATGATCCCGGACCAAGTCTTTTTCGTCCCCAAAGGCCACCGATGTTGCGTGGCCGTGCAGTAAAGAGGCAATCAACATATAGGTCCAACGGGGCACGATGGCATTGGTTGTACATCCAATGGCGACATGCTTGTGGTCATAGGTCGTCCAATCTATTTCGGCCATCGCCTGACGAAAGGGGATCTCGCGTAGCATGAGACCTTTATGCAGAAAGGCCGCTACATCAAACGTTACAAGGGGTTTACCGTCCCACAACGCTTCTAAATTATAGACTTCGATGGCACTTTGCGCCACTTTATTGGTTAGTTCCATTTTTACGAGCCTCAATTTGGAAAGTGGTATTCACACGCCAAAACCTCTTTTTGGTTTCCAGTGGCGTTTTATTCCATATTTGCGGCTTCCTGTTTGTGGTTTATGGATAGGAAGAGGTTCTCTTTCTTAGTATCTTGCTTGTACCTCGATAACACATAAAAGCAAAATGAGATGATAAAAAATGTAATACTTATTTCCTTTTTGTTTTTGGGCTTAGGCAGGACATTATTGGCCCAAGAAAGACAACTTACCCTCGGTAGTTCATCTGTTGGATTACAGAATAAAACGGAAACAATTTCGAGATCAGTTCAAAAAGTGCCTCATCTCCATGTTACAGATCAGTTGATGCAAAGTAGCGAAGGGTTAAGAGCGCTTACGGGCTTTAAGGACTGGAAACGCAGTGGCGGCGCTATGCTGCTCAAGAAAGAAGCCACCTCAAAATTAGGGGATACGCTTGCCTTTCGCGTACGGGATTTTAAGGCTTCAAAAAACATTACCTTGAAGTTTCGGCTCGAACGCATCCACGATCTGGCCAATTTTTGGGTAGAGTTAGGGGAGATTTCCCTGAAACGCATCCGAAATACCGCCTTAGATTCCGTTGTGGTCTATATGACCGCCAAAACACCAGCTTTCCCAGACAAAGGCATCCTGCAAGTAGATCAGGAGTTATTTGGCCAACCACCCAATAGCGACGGCGATGGCAAATTAGATGTGCTATTATATAATATTATTGATACTTATGATGGGGAAAGCAATACAAGTGCTATTGCGGGCTATATCACCCCACAAGATTTACCCGGTACGGGCGGGAATGGCAATAACCGCGATATTATCCATATAGACACCTATCCAAGTATGAATCAGGGCGTCACCGAACTTATGGGAACCGCAGCACACGAGTACCAGCACCTGATTCGGATCAACTACGACAATTCCGAGTTAACATTTGTGGATGAAGGACTTTCCGAATGGGCCGAGTTATACAATGGGTTTTCGGGGAGACTTATTTACTATCTGAGTACGTTTACCATTCCTGCTTTAGATTTTTCGCATACCGCCGAGAACAATATCTTTTTATTGGACTGGCGCACCCTTTCTTCTGGTAACGACAACCTCACGGAAAACGACTACCAACGGGCGGGGCTGTTTACGACGTATCTCGCCGAACAAATTGGCCATGCCTCGGTTGGGAGTATTACCAAAGATACCGCTGTCGGGCTAAATGGCTACCGAAATGCCATCACACAATCACAATCATCCTTTAGCTTGGAAGACCTTGTGCAAAATTGGCACACCGCAAATGCCATCAATAGCTATACACTCGACCCTCGGTTTGGGTATCAAAATCGGTATCGGAGGAGTTTTTTTCGAAGCCTTACCTATGACGGAGAGTTTGATGGCGCTACCGCAACCGAAAAAACCTTTACAACTGCTAAAATACAGCCCGGAGGTGTTCTCTATTATCGTTGGAATACAGTGAAGGATTTTTCAATCCAAATAGACCCCATTGCAGACGCCGGAGGGTCACTTGCCAATTACCGGAGCGTTACCCGTGCTCGCCTTATCCTGAAACCCGTAGGTGGAACCATCCAAGTGAAAGACCTTACGCTGGGTACTACGCCTGAAACCATCACCGGAGAGTTTGCCTCTGTCGCAATAGTCCTCAGCAATGTAAACCCAAGCCGTGGATCGGGCTATACGCCCTCCGTCCGGTTTGTAACCTCTTGGTCGGCAGACTTGGCAACGAGTTCTAACGAACTTAAATACGGCGAAAATGCCTTGGTTCACCAAGACCCTGCGTCCGGATCCTACTACTTCTTTTCTTTGGGTGGAAACGAAAGCAATGCTTTAGCAACCCGATTTGTCACGCCCGCCAATACGGTGCGTTTACAGAAGGTGGCCATTGCGCCATATTATAGAAGCCAAGACAGTAGCTTTGGTCTTGCTACGGATGCACCACGCGATGTAAAACTGACGGTTTGGAAAAGCAATGGTAAGGGATTTCCGGGTGAGGTCTTGTTTGAATTGGACGTCACTGACCCCCGCGCCTACGATGTGCCACGAGTGGGCTTTAACTTTTTTGAAATAGACCTCGCGGCTCATGAGTCCAAATTAAATGCGCTCCCAGATACGGTTTTTGTAGGCTATCGTGAGACCGGAAGTGACCAAAACTACATGCTGGTGGCTGCATCATATTTTTCAGGGGAAAATTCGAGCTTCTTTATGGGCAGTTCTAAAGCATGGCGTCAACTCAACAATACGCCACTTTCGGGTACGGTAACAGTCAATAATGCAACCTTGCCCATCCGCGCCACTTTCTTAACCCGAAAAATTGTAGCGGTGGAGGAAGAAACCACCTTACCCGATCAAATTACGCTTTCTCAAAACTATCCCAATCCGTTTAATCCGGAAACCACGATAAAATACAATCTGCCCAAAGCGGCACATGTTCGCCTGTCGGTGTACGACACATTGGGACGATTGGTGGAAAAGGTTGTGGATCAGCAACAGGTTTCCGGAACGTATGCCGTCCAAATCCAAGCCCAAAACTGGCCCAGTGGTCTGTATTTCTACACCTTAGAATCGAATCAACAACGGGTCTCTAAACGGATGATCCTCATTAAATAAGGCAAAGATGATGTTTCAACGGTCTATTCTTACCCATGAGTAGGCCGTTTTTTGTTTTTATACCAGATAATTTGGTATGATTTTTGAAAGTATAATTCCTGACCCACTTATATACTTGCCCTATACCTATGAAAATCTTGGCTGTAGATGACGATGCCGCTCTTCGTCGTTTGTTGTATTTTTTCTTAAAAGATCGGTACGAAGTCGTAACCTTAGCTACTGCCGAAGAAGCGATTAGGTACATCCGTTCTAACCCGTTGGATGCCGTAATCATGGACGTAAGTTTGGAGGGCGAAATGGATGGCGACGAAGCAGTCTTGGAACTCCGTCGTACACATCCAAACCTTCCCATTATTGCACTTACGGGCTATGTGTTTAAACAACATCGAGAAATGTGTAGCAATGCAGGCTATACCGACTTTGTGCCCAAACCTTTTTCACAGGAACAAATCATCTCCTCGCTCGAAAAGTGGTTATCTTATAATTCTGCCCGCGCTTAATCAATCCCGATCCCCATCGTTTTTGTTTTCCGGGTTTGCTGTCCATTGTCCGGGATAAAGTCATTTTTGAATCTCGGTGTACACCCAACTCCTTCAAGTAAAATAGATTATGAGTTACGGACTCTTAAAAGGAAAAAAAGGCGTCATTTTTGGCGCAATGATCGAAACGTCCATTGCTTGGGCTATCGCCGAGGCCGCGCACCGCGAAGGCGCACAATTCATTCTTTCTAATGCGCCCGTTACCAAGCGCTTTGGGAATCTGTCCAAATTATCCGAATTAACGGGCAATAGCCCCGTTATTTATGCCGACGCAACAAGTGACGAAGACCTGCAGGCACTCTTCGAGGAGGCAAAACGCCACTTTGGTGGTCAAATTGACTTTATTGTCCATGCCATTGGGCAAAGCATCAACATCCGGAAAGGTCTAACTTATACCGAGTTGGATTATGAAAACCTGCACAGAACCTTAGACATCTCTGCGATCAGCCTTCACCGGGTTATTCGGGCTTCTTTAGATACCGACACCCTGGCCGATGGCGCCTCGGTGGTGGCACTTAGCTACATCGGCGCGCAACGCACGTTCTCGAAATACTCCGAGATGAACGACGCCAAAGCCTTGTTGGAGTCTATCGCACGCACGTATGGCTATAATTTGGGCAAACGTAAAATCCGTGTAAATACGATTTCCCAAAGCCCTACTAAAACGGTTGCAGGACAAGGACTTAAAGGCTTTGATGCCATGTTCGAGTTTGCAGACCGTGTTTCGCCATTGGGCAATGCCGATGCTGCCTCTTGTGCAGATTATACCGTTACCCTGCTTTCCGATTTTTCGCGCATGGTGACCATGCAAAACCTCTTCCACGACGGTGGATTTAGTTCTACGGGCATGTCGGACGAGCTTATCCTGATGTTGGCCGAGGTTTTAACCAAAGATGAGGCCAATCAAGGCTAATGGGTGCATGATCGCGTTGTTTGTCTCGGACATAGATGGCTGCTTGTCGGAGGTTTATGAACCACATAACCTGCCTACATTCCAACGTATTTCGGGTTTTGTAGGAAAAAAAGAACCTTGCTTTCCAGAATGGTCGCTCTGTTCGGGCAGGTCGGGGCCATACGTCGAGGCCATGACACAGATTTTGGGCATTACCCGGTCGGTTTTATTCGAAGCTGGCGCGGGTATGTTCAACCTTAACACGGGTGTCGTAAAATGGCATCCCGCCTATGACGAACGAGTAGAACAAGCCATCCAAGAGGTGCAAAAATGGTTACAACTTGCCATACGTGGAACCAACTTGGTGTATGACTACGGCAAGCGTACACAAGCTGGAGTGGTCTGCCCAAGTCGAGATGAACTTGCCGCCTTTTTTCCGGTGGTTGAACGGTATATAGACCAACATTATCCGGAATTGGTGGCTTTTTTTACGCCCTATTCCATTGATGTTGTGCCCAAAGAAACCACCAAGGCCGATGGATTAAGGTGGCTTTCAAAAGAAACGGGTATTCCTTTGCATAAGATGGCCTATATCGGGGATGCAGGTATGGATATTGGCGCACTTAAGTTGGTTGGTTTTCCTTTTGCGCCGGCCAATGCCCATTCTTCCGTAAAAGCCTTAGGTATTCCTATAACCACCGGAAGTTTTGTTGAAGGCGTTTTAGAGGCATACAATTGGTGTGTCTCGTGGAATCATATGAAGTCTAAAGGCCGCGATACCGTACCAGAGGGTCTTTAATCACGCATATTGGGCAACATTCCTTCCTACGGGGTAGTTACATGGTCTGTTGCCATTTATCAATACGGAGGATCAACATGAAGCGGTTTCTGTTGCTGTTTTTATCAGCCTACTCTTTTATGGCCTGCGATCACTTTGTCCCGATTTGCATGGGAGCAAAAGAATGTTCGCCAGTAGAAAAAGAGCCATTCCGAATTTCAGACCGGAGTATGCAGGTGTCCTCCCAAATACAAATTTATGACCACCTGAATCCGCATGACTTTCCGAAAGACCAAGCTAATCTTCAAGAAGCATCGTTGGCCGGCCATCTTCTGAAACTGAAAGTATCCAGTAGCGGCGGATGTAGAACCCATGTTTGGGGGCTGGTTGGGAGTCCGGCCATCGCTAAATCGCTCCCGCCACAAAACAATATCTATTTAACGCATAACGCCAATGGCGACTTCTGCGAAGCGATGATCCACGAAACATTAACGTTTGACCTAAGCCCGCTTGCCGAAGTGTTAAAACCCAATCAGGAAGTGGTGATCCACGTTTTTGAACCCAATACTTCCCAACCGTTTGGAAAATCGCTCTTGTTTAAACCATAACGTACCACATGTTTACTGGCATCATCGAATCCGTCGGAAAGGTTCAAAAAATAACCCATTTGGGTGGAGGTCGCCGCTTTGGTATCCAATCCGAGTTGGCCTCGTCCCTTAAAATAGACCAAAGCATCGCCTGTAACGGGGTCTGCCTTACCGTAGTGGCCTTAGAAGAACAACTATTTTATGTGGAAGCCATCGAGGAAACCCTCCGCAAGACGTCTTTAGGTACATGGATCACGGGCCAGCGGATCAATTTAGAACGGGCGATGTTGCTCTCGGCTCGATTGGATGGCCACATTGTACAAGGACATGTGGACGCCACTGGAACCATCGAAAGCGTGGTTTCGGAAGAAACAGGTTGGCTCTATACCATTCAGTTTGGTCAAGAAAATAAAGTCTTGGTCATTCCACGAGGTTCCATTGCCATTGATGGTACAAGCCTCACGGTTGCACGCATCAAAGACGATGTTTTAACCATCGGTATTATCCCTTATACCTATCAAAATACGGTCGTCTCCGATTGGCAGGTTGGTACGGTCGTTAATTTAGAGTTTGATTTGCTAGGGAAATATGTGGTTGGATGGTTAGCCCAGAGAGGCTAATATGCTCTTGGGAAGCACTGCTAGTACGCCAAAAGATACGTTTATCAGCAGGGGAAATTGGCTTATACCGTTCTAACACCGTCCGTAAGGTGTGCGGAGTCTCCTGAATTCAACTAAAAGCCCGTCTGTTAGCTATCAAAACAGACGGGCTGAGTTTCTCAACTTGAGTTAAGTTAAAACCTTATTTCATTAAAATAACTTGTTTAGAAGCAACGAAAGAAGAGCCGGTGGCACGATAGACATAAATCCCACTTGGTAAATTACCAGCATCGAATGTAATCATGTTGACTTCATTGGCAACCACTTGCCCTTCAAAAAGGGTAGCAACTTTTTGCCCCATTGTGTTAAACACTTCCACTTGAACGTTTTGCGTTTGGCCTACCGTTAGTGAAAATTTTGTCATGGGGTTAAATGGATTCGGATAGGCGTTTGTAAGCTCAAAATTACCCGGAAGCTCAACGTTTACGTCTATGGCAGCACTCATGCTTTTGCTGCCATCCTTGCCTAAACTGACAATCCGGAAGGTGTGCTTTCCGGCAGGAAGGTTGTTTAGTGTTGTGGAAAATATCGCTGCGTCTTGGATCGTTGCAATGGTCTGGAAATCATCCTTCAACCATTTTTGAATTTCATATCGCTCAATATCTGTAGAAGAAGTTACCTTCCAAGACAAGTTCACATCTTTCCCTTGTACCATTGCCGTTGCATCTGTCTTGTTGATTGGCAAAGGAACCGTACAAGATGCCGTTATGGTGGTTGGGCCACCTACGGGGGTTGGGCTGGGGTGAGTTGTGGTTGCACTGGCAGAGTATGTACCATTAGCACCACCGCAAACAGCACTCCAAGAAAGGTTAATATTTGCAACTGGGCAGGTATAAGTACGTGTTAGACCTGTACCTGTTTTTACACAAGTTACCGCGCTTGACGATACCCCATTTACTGTATATGTTGCTGTGACCGCAGCCCCTACGTTAGAACCTGTAAACGTCCAGTTCACGGAGACAGACTGCGTACCGGTAGCTGTTGAACCAGATACCCCTGTTGTGGTAATAGTAGTTGGACTTACCACAAATTGTGCATAAACGGGAAGTGTGCTCGCAATGAATAGGAGCAAGAGCGCATTAATAAAGTGCGTAAACTTTGTTTTCATGGTTTTAATATGTTTTAAAAGATTGAAAAGGGTGAAATTGTGATTGGTTTACGAATAATTTGAGCAGGATATCTACTGCTTGCTATATTCATATTTAAGAGATAACTGCCTAAGCGGACATGACTTTGTGAAGTGTGGCTTAGTGAAAAGACTTATTGTCGCATAACTTAAGATAGTTTACGCTTAAACTAAAAAAAAACAATCCGAATAGCAATACCTACCTAATTGCCTTACGTTGATGTAGCCAACAGATCAATGGTTTAATCGCCTAGCTTACTTTCTTTAAATCTTTTCCGGAGTGTGTAAGGTTGATTGTTTTTTGTAATTTGAATCACAATAAATGATTATATATAGTTATAATTAATTTATTTTTTTGAATATATTTTATAATTTTAATGATATTTACAATTTTGCGTACATCAAATGAATTTGGATATCTTATGGTTTTTACAGCAAATAAAACGTCATATGTCTAATATAAATAAGATTCGGTGAACGGTACTTGGGCTAATCCAAAATCGCAACTAAAAAAATCGGACGGTACTTGAACCTGTCTAAAACTCGTGCTTTCGGCACGAAATTATAGCTCGGGTGTAGCCGGAGCCACAATTGTTTACACCTTGTCGCCCGTTTTATCCTTCACACCTGGTTTCTTTCCCGGTTTTCAGCGCAAGATCAACCACATGAAACGCAAGCCTCTCTGGTTTGGTGTCTGGCTTAAAAAAATGTAATGGCCTTATAAAATGCCCATATAAGCTGTAAAAAAGCACTTTCTGGCTTCTCCAGCACCCCAAAAATGATTTGTCGGCCGCCTGTCTGGAATATGTCTGGTGAATTGGTGGGCTTGCTCAACAAGAATAGGTGGCCTACCCGCTTGGAATGTGCTACATTCGCAACCAAGTAACGAAAGCGCTTTTAGGTGAAGATTGGGTATCTGCTCAAATCATAAAATGCGAGCCGATAATACCGACTGCAGAAGCCAATTGTGGCTCAAGGCAACTTTTGGTATTGCCCGCAAATCCATTTAAACGCAACGGTCAACGCAATCAAAAAAAATATAGGTATGAAGCAGTTTTTAAGGGTCTTATCCCTCCTCGCGCTACCGGTTATTGCATCTGCACAGCCCGCTAAAACCACGTTGCAGCACGATGCAGCAGGTTATAGGCTTCTTGTAGATGGAAAGCCATTTATGATGAATGGCATGAATTGGGACTATTTCCCCGTCGGGACAAACTACAACTATAGCCTGTGGAAGCAGTCAGATGATTTTATTCGGAGAGCCTTAGACTACGAAATGACGCTTCTCAAAAATATGGGGGTAAACACCATTCGGCAATACTATGGGGTTCCGGCCAAATGGATTCAATACATCTACGAGAAGCATGGTATTTATACGGTACTCAACCATTCTTACGGGAGATATGGTCTAAATGTAGATGGCGCTTGGATGGCCAATACCGACTATTCCAACCCAAGGGTTCAAGAAATTTTGATTTCGGAAGTCGTTAAGATGGTGGAGGAAACCCAAAATACACCCGGCGTGCTGCTTTATCTATTAGGAAACGAGAATAACTATGGGCTTTTCTGGGAAGGCGCGGAAACCGAAGATATCCCGATGGAAGACCGGAAAAGCACCAAAAAAGCAATCCATTTATATAAGGCATTTAATCAGGGTGCGCTTGCTATGAAGAGCAAGAACAAAGACCTTTTGGTATCCTTATGCAACGGGGATTTGTTGTTTTTAGACCTGATTGTAGAAGAGGCAAAAGATGTGGATATTTTAGGCGTTAACATGTACCGTGGCACTTCGTTCACTGGTGCTTTTGAGGACGTAAAAAATAAGTTAAACAAACCCCTATATTTCACCGAGTTTGGCTCGGATGCCTTTAATGCCATTACCCATAAAGAAGACCAAGAAGCGCAAGCGGGCTTTTTGTTGAGCAACTGGAAAGAAATTTATGAACATGCCTATGGTATGGGGAAAACAGGTATTTCTTTGGGCGGGTTGACCTTCCAATTTAGTGATGGCTGGTGGAAATATGGCCAGACCCTTAATTTAGATGTGCATGATCCCAATGCTTCATGGGCGAACGGTGGTTATAGCTTTGACTATGTGAAAGGCGAAAACAACATGAACGAAGAATGGTTTGGAGTATGCGCAAAAGGGAAAACAGACGAACAAGGCTTCTATCAACTTTACCCCAGAACCGGATATTTCATTCTTCAACAAATTCATAAATTCGACCCTTATAAATCGGGCAGTAAAAACGAAATTGACCGCTTTTTTAGCAATATATCGTTCGTAGAGGCCACACAAAAAGCAAAGGCGGAGCGTGCCATTGCACAGAGCGAAAATGCAAACACCATTCGGCTGAGTCGTCTAACCGCAGATTTCTCGACCTTTCATACGGGCGGGAAACTGATTACCACGCCAGCTACACCGATTGCCAATAGCACCTCATACCCAAACCGCTTAGGTTTTGACCATTTACAATCATTTTATGTGGGCGTAGAGGTTAATCCGACCAGTACCGTGTCTGCAAATGTGGAGTTTAATGTTTTGGGTCATGTTCCCACCAATCCAATAGACGAGGTGTTTTATGAAAATCGTGGGCGCGATGTGGTGGTAGAAACCACAGATGGGCCTTTGACGCTGCGCTCAAATGATCGAATTCAGCTTTATCGCTCCAAATTTAATTGGAAACAAAAATATTTTGACCTCACCGGATTTTATCGCACGGGCCACTACCATTGGGGCTACGAAGGCGACTTCTTCGGCCTATATCCTGAAGCCAACTATGGCCCCAATATTGATCTATACAATGGCGAAGCGCCTGCCGGTTTTGAGGTTGAAGGCCGCAAATTCTTAAACGGGCTGAAAATGGCTTATGGCCCCGAATTGTGGTGGGGCGCTAACCCAGCTATTTTACTCAAATACAGTAAAACCTTAAAGAAGGCCACTTGGACGGGGATTTTCCATGAGGACTTGGGCGAATCCGGCAATATCAACAGTTCTTTTGCCATCCCGCAACCTAAGACAAGGAGGCTCACCTTGCACATGAACCGAGCATTCGAGAAATTGAAAGTGGATTTGGGGGGCATCTGGGCAGGTAAACCCCTCGAAGGCCGCACGTTCCAACTGGCACGAGAAGTAAACGGCCAAACCAAAGTGTTTCAGGACAAAATCAAACCCGATGATATGTGGGGCGGTAAACTTAAATTAATGTACCAATCCGGTAAAATCGGCTGGTACGGACAAGGAGCCGTTATGGGATTGGTCGCAAACGGAGGTGCAGATTACACCAAAACATTTACCGGATGGACGCTAAAAGACAGCGGGAGCGGCAACCAATACAATGTCTTAAGCGGTTTGATTTATAACGTCGGCCATTTTCAGATTGCCCCCAATTTCCTTTGGCAAAAACCCATCGAAGGGCCAATCACCAAAGGTGTTCCTGCGCCGGGAAGGCCACGAAATATCTTAGACGACCCCTTTGTTGTGCGGGCAAACCGTGAGCAAATGGCTGGCGAAATCTTGGTTACCTACGATCCAACGCCAGCCACTTGGATGTATGAGTGGGACAACGATAATGCAGAGGATGCCGCGCTTGCCCTAAGTGCCGGATTTGTGTACCGACATTTACCTACCTCCCAAGATGCTGCTATCGGTATCCAACAAGATGGGCGTTCTGTCTATGCCTTTGATGGTGCAGCGCCGGCAAAAGACCTCTGGGAAGCACGTGCCAGAATTGTCTCCAGGCCTGTTCCACATTTTGGCTTGATTGCCAACCTCTATGGCGGAACGGCACAAGCCAATGGGAGCGACCCCAGAACCGTAAACCGTGCAGGAATTGACCTACGCATGATCTACAAAAAAATGAAACTCAACTACTTCTTCAAACTCAATGACTGGGGGCCTTTCGACTATCATCGGGACTTTAACCTTACCTATCCGATGCAACAAATGTTAGACGTCTCCACCGAATTAGGCAGGCTGAATTTCATTATGCTTCCCACGACCAAAGTCGGAATAAGAGGCACGTACAGAACCTTAGACCGATATTCCCCGCGATATAGCCCCGTGCTTGTAATTGATCCTGATGGCAATTTTATTCCAAATCCAAATGCCATTGGTTTTAGCAACGGTAAAGAATGGGAAATCAGAACCTATATCCAATTTAATCTCTAATGCAATGAAAAAAAATTCTTTAACGGCTCGCATAAATAGTTGGTCGGTAATGCTCTCTTTGCTGTTTTTTACAGCTTGCGAAACGGATATTACCGGATTAGAAGAGGCCGCCTATCCCACAAATGGAGATGTATTTTTGGATACCTTCAGCAGTGGGTTAAATTACGCTGCCTTTGGTGGCTCCGTGCCTACGGCTTTCCAAGTAGATAAAAAAGTAAGCTATAACAACTCGCTCGCTTCCATGCGGGTGGACGTTCCGAACACCAATGATCCAAATGGCGCATATGCAGGTGGGTCTTATTTTACCTCCATGCCTCGGAATTTGTCGTCTTTTGATGCCCTTACGTTTTGGGCAAAGTCCTCCCAAGCTGCTACAATAGACGTTGTCGGCATTGGAAATGACTTAGGGGAAAACAAGTATCAGGCTTCCATATCAGGTCTGCAAGTAAACACAACTTGGAAAAAATATATTATTCCGATCCCTGATCCTTCTAAATTAACGGCTGAAAAAGGCATGTTTTTCTTCTCAGAAGGCCCCGAAAATGAAAAGGGATACTCCTTCTGGATAGATGAGGTTAAATTTGAAAAATTAGGAACGGTTGCACACGCACAAGCCAAAATATTAGACGGGCAAACCCAGAGTATTACGTCATTTATTGGTGTAAGCAATATAATTGGTGGCTTGGCTTCTGTTTTTAATTTACCGAATGGAGTCAACCAAGCCGTTAATGCTTCTCCGCATTATTTTACATTTTCTTCTTCCAATAATACCGTCGCAACTGTAAACCAACAAGGCGCTATTAATATTATTGGAACTGGCTCAAGCACCATAACAGCCACTCTTGGTAATACGCCAGCAACGGGTTCAATGGTGATTACTTCACGCGGGAATTACATCGCAGCACCAACACCAATACGGGCTGCAAAAGATGTAATATCACTCTTTAGTGAGGCGTATTCTAATGCCCCTGTTGATTATTATAATGGCTATTGGGCGCCTTATCAAACCACACAATCTTCCGATTTTATTGTAAATGGAGATCGGGTTCTAAACTATACCAATTTCAATTTTGTGGGTATCCAATTTAGTTCACCTACCATAAATGCTTCGGCAATGTCGCACCTACATTTGGATATTTATTTGCCTAATAATATTGCGGCTGGAACAGCCCTGAAAGTGCAGTTGGTGGACTTTGGCGCAGACAATGCTTTTGGTGGTAATAACGATGTTAGTGCTACTATGACCTTCACAATGCCAGCCTTACAAAGCCAAAAGTGGGTAAGTTTAGACATCCCATTCCGGGATCTCCCAACCCTAACCTCGCGCAAAAACCTTGGCCAAATCATTTTTGAAGGCACCAATATCTCAAGTTTTTACATGGATAATGTGTACTTTTATAATGATGGGAGTGTGATTTCCTTGGAGCCATCAACCGCTGCACCAACCCCTGCTAGGCCCGCCGCCAATGTGATTTCCATCTTTAGCGATGCCTACGCAAACGTGGCCGGTACAGACCTGAATCCCGGCTGGGGACAAAGTACCCAAACTTCGGTAGTAAAAATCGCAGGCAATGACACTTATAAAATGTCTGGACTTAACTACCAAGGAATTCAATTTGGCAGCAATCAAAATGTGGCTGGAAAAACCAACTTCCATATTGATTATTACACGGCAAATTCAACCTTACTGAATGTGTATCTCATTAGCCCTGGCCCTGTGGAGAAAGCCTATAAACTGACCGTTCCGTCAACTGGTGGATGGAGAAGTATTGACATTCCGCTCTCTACTTTTGCTCCAGTAAATATGTCC
Source organism: Rhodothermia bacterium (assembly GCA_017303715.1). Lineage (GTDB taxonomy): Bacteria > Bacteroidota > Rhodothermia > Rhodothermales > UBA2364 > UBA2364. The sequence goes on from JAFLBZ010000027.1 coordinate 47,994, forward strand.
AATATCTTTCAAATAAAATTTGATGGGAATGGAGATGTTTATGTGGATAATATCTACTTTTATTAATCTGTAAAATCCAAAGAAATGAAAAATCACATGCATACAGTACGTTTTTTCGTTCTCAGTTTCCTTCTGCTCTCATTCACTTCTTGTGATGTTGATACAACACAAAAAACTGGGAAGAGGAACTGGCAATTGGTTTGGTCAGATGATTTCGATGGGGTCGTAAGTACTCTACCAGATGCCAAAAAATGGGCATTTGATATTGGTAATAGTGGCTGGGGTAATAGTGAATTACAATACTATACCAATAAACCGGAAAATGTCGCTCTTGACGGCAGTGGAAATCTGGTCATTACAGCCCGAAAAGAGTCGTTTGGTGGTGCCGCTTTTACCTCGGCGAGAATTAAAACACAGGGGCTTTTTGCTCAAAAATATGGACGCTTTGAGGCGCGTCTTAAAACACCCTATGGACCGGGAATCTGGCCAGCATTTTGGTTGTTGGGAGACAATATTAACGAAGTCGGTTGGCCTCAATGTGGCGAAATTGACATCATGGAACTTAGGGGACAACAACCCAACGTCATACACGGCTCTGTACACGGCCCCGGGTATTCCGGCGGGAATGCCATTACCGCCCCTCATGGCCTGATGAATAGTCGTTATGATTCAGACTTTCATGTGTTTGCAATAGAATGGAATGAAGACAGCATAGACTATTATGTGGATGATTATTTATACCATAGACTTAAAAAGTCAGAGGTCAAAGGTACATGGGTATATGATCATCCATTTTTTATCATCTTAAACGTTGCTGTTGGGGGAAATTATGTAGGATTCCCTACTGATCAGACCCCATTCCCACAAAAAATGATCATTGATTACGTAAAAGTATATCAGGAAAATTAAACAAATATTTCGGTATAATATTCACAAGGGTATGAAACAAGTTTTAATGGACAATACCCCATTTTATCAAATTGAATATTTTGATAAAATGAGGCCATTTTTCATGACTATTCTAAGTTCCTCCAATCATTGGATGTTCATTTCGAGTAATGGTGGACTTACTACTGGAAGAACCAGTTCAGACTTTTCGCTTTTTCCGTATTATACCGAAGATAAAATTACAGATGCGCACGAGCATACAGGCCCTAAAACCATCTTGAAAGGTCATGATAGATTAGATGGATGGATATGGGAGCCATTCTCGGAAAAAAAACAGTCTCATTTTGACATAAAGCGTAACCTTTACAAAAGTATTTATGGAAATCAGATTGTTTTTGAAGAGGTAAACAAAACGCTTGGACTTGTTTTTAAATATCAATGGTCTAATTCTGAAGAATATGGATTTATTAGAACTTCTACAATCCATAATATTGGTGATATAGACCATAAAATTGAAGTCTTGGATGGTTTGCAAAATGTGCTTCCAGCAGGTGTTGGAAGTGATTTGCAAAATCATTATAGCAATCTGGTGGATGCCTACAAGCAAACTGAGCTAATCGAAAATGGAAGACTTGGAATTTATGCTTTATCCGCCATTATTGTGGATCGTGCAGAGCCAAGCGAAGCACTAAAAGCCAATATCATTTGGGCTTATGGTTTAGAAAATGCCCAAGTTTTGTTGTCTAATTTTCAGCTTCAGTCATTCAGAAATGGCCTTGAGATTCAACCAGAAATCGAAAATAAGGGAGAGAAAGGTGCTTTCTTCTTGGTTGATACCGTAGAGGTTAAAAAAAATAAAACAGCGACTTGGTACATCGTAGCAGATGTAAACAAAAGTCATGCGCAGGTGGTCACATTGTGTGAGAAACTCGAAAATCCGATGCAACTCATGGTAGAAGTACAAAAAGATGTTGATCAAGGAACGAGCAACTTAATTCAATTGGCTGCTGCGGCTGATGGCCTTCAAATGACTTCAGATACCTTAAAGGATACCCGACATTTCTCGAATGTCATGTTTAACATTATGCGAGGAGGGGTTTTTGAAGACCATTATCAAGTCCAAAAATCAGATTTTATTTCGTATTTAAAAAAAGCAAATATAAAAATTTATAATGAATCTTTAGTGGAATTAAGTTCTTTACCAGATAAATTCCCATCTCAATTATTGGAAAAACTTCCTGCTACAAAACAAAAAATAGATTTTAAGCGGCTGTGTAGGGAATACTTACCGCTATATTTTAGTCGCCGCCATGGAGACCCATCGCGACCTTGGAATAAATTTTTTGTAAACACTAAAAATGAGCTTAGTGGTGCAAAAACTTTAGATTATCAAGGTAATTGGCGCGATATATTTCAGAATTGGGAAGCACTTGGTAGGTCTTTTCCTGATTTCGTTGAAGGTATGGTGTATAAATTTCTGAACGCATCTACTTTTGAGGGCTATAATCCATATCGCATTAGTAAAGATGGCTTCGATTGGGAAGTAATTGAGCCAGATGACCCTTGGGCTTATATTGGCTACTGGGGCGATCATCAGGTTATTTATTTGCTAAAATTTTTAGAATTTCTTGAGCAATACCAGCCTGAATCCCTAAAGAATCTATTGGATAAAGAAGAATTTGTTTATGCAAATGTGCCTTATAAAATAAAAAAATATACTGACATTCTTCAAAATCCAAAAGATACCATCACATTCGATCATAAATTAGATGTACAAATCAAAGAAGAAAAATCGAGAATAGGGGCTGACGCATGTCTTTTGTACAACGAAAGTCATCAAATACATCATGTGAATTTTTTTGAGAAAGTATTGGCCGTTGTCCTCTCTAAAATCTCTAACTTTATTCCAGAAGCTGGAATTTGGATGAATACGCAGCGCCCAGAGTGGAATGATGCCAATAATGCTTTGGTTGGGAATGGGGTCTCGATGGTTACGTTGTGTTATTTGCGAAGATTCTTGGCTTTTTTCCAAGAAATAATCCATAAAACTGAACTAAGTGAAATAAAAATCTCGCAAGAATTGGTGGATTATTATAAGAATACCAGAAATATTTTGGAAGAAAATGTCTCACTTCTTGCATCAAAAATAAAAGACAGCGATCGGAAAATAATCGTAGATCAATTAGGCGAAGTGGCCAGTTCGTATCGGTGGCACATCTACCAACATGGGTTTTGGGGCAAAAAACGTAGCATCTCCCTTGATGGGATCAAGAAGTTTATCAACCTCAGTTTACAGTATGTAGATCATTCCATTCGTGCAAATGAAAGGCAAGACGGCTTATATCATGCTTATAACATTATGTCGGTTGAGGAAGAAAGCGTCTCTATTTCTAGATTACCGGTAATGTTAGAAGGTCAGGTAGCTGCTTTGAGTGCAGGCATTTTATCTGGAAAACAAGCCGTTCAACTCTTGGTTGCGTTAAAAAATAGTCCACTCTATGTTACAAACCGGAATAGTTATCTTTTATACCCTAATAAAAGACTACCGAGTTTTATTGAAAAAAATACATTTGGAGAAGATAAATTAAAAGAAATGAACTTTCTCCAAGAATTGTTAGAAAAGAAAAACTGTGACATCATAGAGAAAGACATTAAAGGAAAATATCATTTCAATAAAAATTTCAAAAATATTTATGATTTAAAAACTGCTTTATCCGAAGCGGAATTTGCAAGCTATATTCACTATTCCAATTCTGAATTGGAAAAAGTATATGCGCTATATGAAAAAATATTTAACCATAAGTCATTTATGGGACGTTCCGGCACTTTCTATGCTTTTGAGGGCTTAGGCTCCATTTATTGGCACATGGTTTCGAAATTATTACTTGCCGTAAACGAAAATATTTTAAAAGCGCATCAGGAAGGTGAAGATGAAACCTTAATACTTGCATTGGTCGAACGTTATTACGACATTTATGAAGGGATTGGAACACATAAAAAACCACAAGATTACGGCGCATTTCCTACGGATGCTTATTCACATACACCCATGAGGCGTGGGGCGCAGCAGCCGGGTATGACGGGCCAGGTTAAAGAAGACATTATTTGTCGTTGGGGCGAACTTGGTATTGGTATAAACCACGGTCAGCTATCTTTTAGTCCCAAGTTCTTAAAACACAAAGAGTTTAAAGGTGAGCCTTTTGTTTTTTCTTATTATGATTTAGATAATAAGTTTAATACGTTAGAAGTAAAACCCAACAGTTTGGTGTTTACATATTGCCAAATTCCCATTGTTTATCAAGTTGGAGATGAAAATAAAATACTCGTTTCTATGGCCGCAGGAGAAAGTCATACTTTTGAAGGGAATGAATTGCCCCTTTCGTTAAGTAAAGCCATTTTCCTTCGTGAAAAAAAAATAAAGTATATTCGGGTTATCGTCAAGTCTGAACAACTTATTTGAGTTTACGTCATGAAAAAGTTTATTTTTATAATTTTATTACTTATTGTCTCACAAATGGCTTATTCGCAAAGCAAAAAATGGCAGGTAAATATTTGGGAAACCTCTGCAACTGGTAACGCAATGGTGGAATTAAATGTGGGGAATAAATCGCAATCCCCAGATGCTGTAATTCGAATTCAACCAGAGCTGAAGTTCCAAAAAATCTTAGGCTTTGGAGGTGCATTTACAGAAGCAACAACTTACCTATTATACAAACTTAGCAAAGTAAATCGCGACAAAATCTTACAGGCTTATTTTGGAGATGCTGGTGCAAAATATTCTCTTTGTCGAACACCAATAAATTCTACAGATTTTTCATTGGATCACTATGCGTATGCAATGGTTCCGGGTGATAAAAAACTAAAACATTTTGATATTAGGAAAGACGAAAAGCACCTAATCCCCACGATAAAAGAGGCTCAGAAAATTTCTACAGAAGGATTTAAATTAATAGCTTCTCCTTGGACTGCACCACCTTGGATGAAAGACAACAGCCATTGGGTGGGTGGAAAGCTAAAGCCGGAGTATTATCCCACTTGGGCTTTGTATTTTTCTAAATATTTGGATGCTTATAAGAAGCATCAGATACACTTCTGGGGTGTTACAGTCGAGAATGAGCCGAATGGTAATGGTAATAATTGGGAAAGTATGCTTTTTTCGCCTCAAGAAATGACCCAATTTGTACAATATCATTTAGGGCCTCACCTTAAAAAAAATGGGTATAAAGACATAAAAATTCTGGGGTACGATCAAAATAGAGCCGATTTAAAAAGCTGGGTGGATGAAATGTATCGGACGCCAGAAAGCAGTCAATATTTTCACGGAACTGCCATTCATTGGTATGAAAGCACCTATGATTATTTTCCAGATGCATTAGATTATGCACACTATAAAGCACCAAATAAACATTTAATCCAAACAGAAGCATGTATTGATGCAGAAGTTCCTGTTTGGCAAAATGACCAATGGTATTGGCAACCAAATGCAACTGATTGGGGATATGATTGGGCGCCAGACCACGAAAAATATTTACATCCAAAATATGTACCCGTTTATCGTTATGCGGAAGATATAATCGGTGGATTAAACCATTGGGTTGAAGGGTGGATAGACTGGAATATGGTTTTGGATAAACAGGGTGGGCCGAATTGGTTTAAAAATTGGTGTATAGCGCCGATTATTGTTGATCCGGAAAAAGATGAAGTCTATTTCACCCCATTGTACCACGTTATGGCACATTTCAGTCGCTTTATAAGGCCCGGTGCGCATCGGATTGGTTTTTCAAATATAAACAGCACACTCGTTGCAACGGCTGTCGAGAACCCAGATAAATCAATCATTCTTATACTGCTGAATAAGGATAAAAATGCCAAAAATATAGCGTTACACTTAAATGGTTTTTCTCAGGTTTTAACAATAAATCAAGAAAGTTTGCAAACCATAATCCTTAAACCCTCTAATTAATCATGAGTAACCAGACAAATCAGGGTGTACCAACCATCGAAAAATTAGCATTTGGTGCTGGCCATTTGGTGAATAACCTTTTTCCGGGCGCATTGGGTGTTTTTTCTTTTTTCTTGCTAACAGGCTTCGGAATTGATCCCGTTTATGCAGGGATGCTGTCTGCCATTCCGCGCTTTTTCGATGCCCTATCGGATCCTATTATGGGATTTGTTTCTGACAATACAAAGTCTAAATGGGGCAGGAGAAGACCTTATATTTTTGCGGGAGCTATTTTGGCTGGTATTTTCTTTTTTATTCAATGGCAAATGGACGAAGCCAATGGAACTGTTTTTAATTTTTGGTACTTCTTGATTATGTCCATTATTTTCATTTTGTTTAATACCATGTTTTCTACCCCACTCATTGGTTTAGGCTATGAAATGACCAGTGATTATAAAGAAAGAACAAGGCTAATGGGTTTTTCCCAAACGGTTAGTCAGTTGGCGTGGATGATTGTTCCGTGGTTTTGGGTGTTGGTTGCTGATCCAAATTTATTTTCTTCGCAAGCTGAGGGGGTTAGGGTTTTATCTATTATTGTAGGGATTGCATGTGCCGTTCTGGGTATTTTACCTGCCATATTTTGTAAGGAAGTAGCTGCCGCGCATATTGAAAATCAAGCCGAACTCACATGGAAAAATACGTTTAATAACCTTACAAAATTGTTCAAAGATGTTAAGAATATGACCAAGAATGTTCCTTTTATGCGGCTGTGTGGGGCTACCTTCTTGGTCTTTAATGGTTTCCAAATGGTGGCTTCTTTTAGCATTTTTATTATTGTTTTTTACATGTATAATGGTAGTTATGAGGCTGCAGGAACGCTACCCGCTTGGTTTTCGACCATTAGTGCCTTAGCAACTGCTTTTTTGGTTATCCCAATCGTTACATTTTTAGCCAATAAGTATGGCAAACGTAATGCTTTTGTGATTTCTACGGCCATTTCTATTGTGGGCTATTTGCTCAAGTGGTGGGGTTTTAACCCAACAAATCCTTGGATGATCTTTATGCCCGTACCATTCATTGCATTTGGATTGGGGGGACTTTTCACGTTGATGATGAGCATGACGGCAGACGTTTGTGATCTGGATGAATTGGAGAATGGGATGCCTCGCAAAGAAGGCACTTTTGGGGCAATCTATTGGTGGATGGTGAAATTAGGACAAGCGTTGGCGTTGTTTTTGGGTGGTATTGTGCTAAAAGTGGTTGGATTTGACCAAAATGCGGCAGTACAGGCAGCTGAAACCATGACCCTCTTGCGGATGTGCGACATTGCCCTACCCGCGATAACAGCGGCTCTGGCCATTTGGGTAATGTGGAATTATGACCTTAGCGAAGAGCGAGCACATGAAATTAAAGCGGAATTGGTGCGTCGGAGAGGTGAGTTATAAAATCGGTATGTTGACTGTTTGATGAAGGGTAAAAAAAGGAAGTCTTGCAAAAGCAGGCTTCCTTTTTCGTTAAACGCATCCCCAGCCTCAAAATTAATAGGCCCGCGCAAACAAGACGCGGCCTGTGGAGGGTTTTCCAGAGCGAGGATCGGTTCCGGATTCGGGTTGTTGATCCAAAGGAATACACCGTATGGTAGCCTTTGTTTCCTCTTTGATCACCGCTTCTGTCTCGGCGGTTCCGTCCCAATGTGCCGAAATGAAGCCGCCTTTCGTGTCCAATACGTGTAAGAACTCGTCCCAAGTTTCTACGGCGGTAATCATGTTATCGCGGTAGGTTTTGGCACGGTCGAAGAGATTTTGTTGAATATCCTCCAGCGTGTCGAGGATGGTTTGTGTCAAATTTTCTTGCGAGATGGATGTTTTGGAGCGCAAGTCGCGGCGAGCCATTTCGATGGTGCCATTTTGCAAATCTCGCCCGCCGAGTGCCAACCGGATGGGCACGCCTTGAACTTCGTACTCGTTGAACTTCCATCCCGGACGTTGATCTGAAGCATCTAACTTCACCGAAATGCCGGCCAACTTTAGGTCGCGTGCTATGGTTTCTGCCCGCTCGATCACCACACCGGCGTTGTCTTTGCCTGTGATGGGAACGATTACCACCTGCGTCGGTGCGATTCTGGGCGGTAAGACCAAGCCTTGATCATCAGAGTGGGTCATGATCAGGCCGCCAATCAGTCGGGTAGATACTCCCCAAGAAGTCGCCCAGACATATTCCAACGCATTGGATTTGTTTTGGAATTGAACATTAAAGGCTTTTGCGAAGTTCTGTCCGAGGAAGTGGCTTGTTCCGGCTTGTAAGGCTTTTCCGTCCTGCATCAAAGCCTCGATGCAATAGGTTTTGTCTGCGCCGGCAAACTTCTCGCTCTCGGTTTTTACGCCTTTGACTACGGGCATGGCCATAAAATGCTCTGCAAAATGGGCGTAAATATCCAAAATCTTTTCGGTTTCTGCTATGGCCTCTTCCGCCGAGGCATGTGCGGTGTGCCCTTCTTGCCACAAAAATTCCATCGTTCTCAAAAAGAGCCTTGTACGCATTTCCCACCGAACCACATTCGCCCATTGGTTAATCAGGATGGGCAGATCACGCCAAGACTGAATCCAGGTGCGATAGGTATCCCAAATAATGGTCTCGGAGGTAGGGCGGACGATGAGGTTCTCCTCCAACTTGGAGTCAGGATCTGGCTCCACGCCCGATTTATCGTCCTTCATACGCAGTCGCGAATGCGTAACAATCGCACATTCTTTTGCAAAGCCTTCTACGTGATCGGCTTCTTTAGACAAGAAGGATTCCGGAATAAAAATTGGAAAATAGGCGTTTACGTGCCCTGTTTCCTTAAACATCCGGTCTAATTCGTCCTTCATGTTTTCCCAGAGGGCAAATCCATTTGGCCGAATCACCATACATCCCCGTACTGGCGAGTGTTCGGCAAGTTTGGCGTTCTTTACCACATCCAGATACCATTGCGAATAATCGGTCTCGCGCTTTGTTATTACGTCTGCCATTCTATACAGTATTGACTAATATGATAGACACTTCCGCATGATAAGACCTTCTTAAAAGTCACAAAATTACGGCGTAGATGTCACAAAATTGTTACGGCACAGGTATTGTACCTTGGTTCATTAGGATTGTGTTTAGCGTTCAATCCCTACTGTCATAATAATATACATGCTCAAGGGGCCGGATTACCAAGGGGGGAGGCGTGAGATTTAGAATAAAAACACCATAAACCCTGATTTGAAAGGGATATAAAAAGGAGAAGTGCCATGAAAAAACATGTATTCTTGCTTTTCTTGCTGGTTCAGGCGGGCTGCATGAGCACAAAAACCCAATACGAGGCAGGCAAAAATGCGATTCGTCTTTCAGAACGGAAGTTTTTGGTCTCATACGCAAATGCCACCTTCCCACCCTCTTTGGTACAAACGTATCTGTTGCGAAATTGTGGCGAAACAGCTCTGAAGAACGGGTTTTCACATTTTGTATTATTGGGTAACGACCATGCACAAACCGTCGAAGTCCTAAAGGGCGAGCGTTATCCAGTTAGGAGTGCCGTCTCCCTTATGGCTGATGGGCAAGACCATCACGTTATAGAGTACAAAAATGGAACAAAAGAGGTCATTTCGTCTAACTATCGGACTTCGATCAGCGTGGAGATGATTGGACTGTATGCTGATGAGGTGCAAGGAAACAACATCCCTTTTGCAAACGATGCTGCTTTAACCGCTGCGTACCTGCTAAAACGTCCGGTTGAGCAAGAAATGTATGTTCGATCGTGGAAGGTGATGGGAGGAATCACTGGCGGAGCTTTGGTATTGTTCTTACTAACCATCATTTCGACTATGTAGTTAGCCACTAAACAATATTCTGCAAAAAGCCATCCTAACGTTTAGGGTAATTGCTTTCGGCACAACACTTGCTTGTAAATTCCCATAGGGAACCATTCTTCCCCTAAACAGATTTAATAGAAACAATTTGCGGCTTTTTTGCGGCTACCCTCTTAGGACAAGACCTCACCATAAACTGGCGTTCCAATAACGTTCATAAACTTTACCAATACGGCTATGAAAAGTTCGATGCTCCGTCCAATTCTTTCTACCCTTGCCTTCTTTACCGTAATGGTAGGGTTAAGTGGTTGTTATACCCGCATGGTGGTGGTGGAACGCCGCCCGGCGGAAGATCGCTACTATGACGACCGTGCAGAAGACGTGCGTTATAGTGATGAAGGCGCGGTTGATGTAAACCGTTATTATTACGACGACAATGATTATGCTTATTATGATCGTTACGATTATTATGAGCCATACAACTACTCATTCTACTTCGACGCCTTTTATGGCCCCTATTCGTGGTATCGTCCATCGTATTACAACTCTTATTACGGGTACAACTATTACGACCATTACTACTACGATAGCTACTGGAGTCCTTGGCGTCCAGCAAGTTGGTATAGTTCCTATTGGAGTCCACCCGGCTACAACTACTACGGATATTCGGGTAGTTATTATGGTAATGGTTACTATGCGGGTTGGTATAATGGTTTCCACTCTGGCAGCCGCTATAACGGCAATGGAAATACAGGCACTTATGCCCCACGGGGTCGCTACAACAGTGGCCTTGCTGCTGTTGGAACAACCTCTACTTCTCGCACAAGAGGTGCATTAAATCCGGGTTTGGCAACAGGTTCTCGCGGTATTGCTTCGGGCACGTCGCGCACCTCCCGTGGAACCTTGGGTGAGGCACCACAAAATGTTCAAGGACGCCGTACACGTGGCTCGGATGTTTATGGAACCACCTCAAATGGTAGTATTTACAATGGCAGTTCTCGTTCTGGACGTGATGGCGGCTATGGGTCTCAAAGCTCTGGGAATACAGCCCGTCGTCCGGCACGCGGGGAAGACACCTACTCGACGGGTAGCCGAGGAACACGTGGCTCGGATGCAAACAGTGGTAGCACCGGACGCGGAAGTTCTACGCCCAATGCTACAGGTCGTGGCTCACGGGGAAGTACAAACAACAGTGAATTAGGTGCAGGCTCTCGTCCGGTAGATCGTCCCACAGCACCTGCGGCCACTACCCGTCGTCCAGATAGCCGTCCGGCAGATCGTCCTTCAGCACCTGCGGCCACCACCCGTCGTCCAGATAGCCGTCCGGTAGATCGTCCTTCAGCACCTGCGGCCACTACCCGTCGTCCAGATAGCCGTCCGGCAGATCGTGGCCCTGCATATCGTCCAGAACGTCGCCCCTCCACCGAAAGTAGTGACTCCGGTAGCCGCCGTAACTCCGAGGCTTCGCGTCCCAGTTCTTCCGGATCCGGTGACTCCGGTAGCCGTCGTAGCTCCGAGGCTTCGCGTCCCAGTTCTTCGGGATCGTCTTCCGGTGGCTCTTCTTCTGGTTCATCAGGAAGTCGTTCATCGGGCAGTTCTTCCAGTTCTGGTAGTAGTTCCTCTGGTGGTGGCGAATCTCGTGGCCGAAGAGGAAACTAAGCCTGTACGCTAACAGACCTGCGCGCGTTTATATTGGGCCTGTGCAATCAAAGACATGGCAGTACAGGCTCTTTTTGTATCCATTAAACCTGTTTTACCGTCATTTAATGGGCTGCACTGCACTATATATCAACTTAAATTTTCCTGAATAAAATGAACTTCAATTTTCTTAAAACTGCTCTTTTGGGTGGTCTCCTTTTCGTAGGAAGCCTTCACGTATCTGCACAGAGCGCCGAGGATGCCATTCGATATACGCAGCGGATGCTCAATGCGGGCGCACGGTCAATGGGTATTGGGATGACCGGACGTGCGGGCATTGGCGATTGGTCAGCCACCGCACTCAATCCTGCTGGATTGGGGTGGTCTAAATATTCGTCTTTTCAGGGCGGCTTGCAAATGCTCAGTGGCGAGGACGAGTCGTCTTTTGTGCTGCCACAGACTGCCACACAGACCAATAAAGAAACCTTTAACACCTCTGCCATTTCCAACTTGGGCTATCTGAAAAAAGCAGAAGTTGCGCGTGGCTCCTTGGCTTTTGGCATTGGTGTAAATAAAGTGACACAATATGATCGTACAAGCCGTTTTTCGGGCGAGAATGGTGAAAACTCCATTACCGATTATTTCTTGCCAGCAGATGATGCTTATACGGTGAATGCCGGAACGGATGGCGTTATTGGAACGAATGACGACCGCTTTTCGTTTACTTCGCCCATCTCAACCATTGCGTTCGAGACATATGCCATAGATTTTGACAAAGCATTTTATACCGCCAACAAGTATCCGTTTTTTGCGGGGATTCAAACCGGAACCGTATCGCAGGAAGGCAGTGTGCGCGAAAGTGGTGATGTGAACGAACTGAGTTTTGCAGGTGCATGGGAGGCTGCACGAAATGTGATGGTTGGGGCTTCGGTGAACATCCTGTTTGGGAACTACAAATACCGTAGGAGTTTCACGGAAAACGATAAATACAATGACAACGATGGAACATATCCGAACGATGGAACATATCAGACGGTTAACTTCAATAGCCTAACATTAACCGAAAACCTTGATACAGGTGTGAGTGGTGCAAACCTCCGCCTTGGTCTTTCTACTAAACTTACGGAAAACCTGAAAATTGGCGTAGTAGCGGAAACACCCACTCAATACAGCATCGCCGAGGACTATGCAACTATTCTGGCAACAAAATACGATGACGGCGGAACATATGAGTATGGTGGGCTTTCCTACGATGTAGGAACAGGCGCTTTCGATTATCGGATTGCAACACCTTGGCGGCTTGGGGCTGGGGTACAGTTCTCATCAAGCCATGTAAATTTATTTGGTGATGTGGAATTTACCGATTGGTCAAAAATGAAGTTGAGTGCGGAATCGGATCGTGATTACTTCAATCACTTGAACGACAATATCGCTGACAACTATCAATCCTCCGTACAAGTAGCCCTTGGTGGTGAATTTATCTGGCGTAACTTTTCGGTTAGGTTGGGAGCAGGGAGAAACCCCGATGCGCGTAAAAATCCAGAGGTGAGTCGCGAAAAAACGTATGCTTCCTTGGGCGCAGGTGTGAAATTTGGCAATAGATTTGAGTTGAACGCTGCTGTGATGACGGAAATGTATGATGATCTATACTTGCCATATACTGATCTCTCCACCTTTAGTCCATTACGTCTTAATGTTTATCCGATGGTCAACCGGAAAGTAATCCGTCAGTTTGGAACACTCGAACTCAAAGTGACGCTCTAAGTCGGTGTTGGATCGTCCTTCGAGGTGTAAAAAAACGCCCTTTGGTATTACCGAGGGGCGTTTCCTTTTATTAAACTGGTTGCGAGTGAATAAATTAGTTTAAGTTAAACAAAAACTGGCACATAGAAAGATTAAATTTGGTTTGAACGTTCAAACTTTCATCCTTCCAGTGCCAGATTATGATTCCGACTAATTTAAG
>JAFLBZ010000028.1 GCA_017303715.1 Rhodothermia bacterium
AAGTCACGATCTGTTTTGACATTTGAATATATCGAAAAATCTTTCATCGTTTTATATAGATTAATATTGAGAGGAATACACGTTTAAACTAATGTAAACATTATACTTATCCCAATGCAACAAGTCTAATATAGGAGTGGCCAACCACCCATCCAACATCAGATGCCGCCCAGAATACTTCTCCGGGTTGCACATTATAGATGTATTTCATGCTCCACTGTAAGGCAACCATATGGCCACCATTATCCCGTACAATCCCTTTGGGAATCCCCGTAGTGCCACTGGTATAAAGAATGTAGAGAGGATCCGTAGCGGCAACGGGCACACAATCTGCTGGCGCTGCTTTTGCAAGCGCATCCTCAAAGTCAACATCCCGCCCTTCGTGCATCTCTGCCTGCAATTGGGGGCGTTGCAGGATTAGACATGCACTTGGTTTGTGTGCGGAAGTATGAATTGCTTCATCCAATAAAGGCTTATAAGCGATAACACGTTGTACCTCAATGCCACAACTGGCGGAAATAATCACTTTGGGTTTGGCGTCATCAATCCTTGTGGCCAATTCATTTGCCGCAAAACCACCAAAAACCACCGAATGAATAGCGCCAATACGTGCACATGCCAACATGGCCATTACAGCCTCTGGAACCATCGGCATATAAATCAGTACGCGATCCCCTTTTTGAACTTCCAAAGCAGAAAGTGCACCTGCTAATTGGGCAACCCGATCTCGTAAGGCGCGGTAGGTATAGGTCTTTGTGCTGTTCGTGACGGGGCTATCATAGATGAGCGCTGCTTGTTCGCCACGTCCATTTTCTACATGGCGATCAAGGGCGTTGTAACAGGTATTGGTCTCCCCGCCTTCGAACCATTTGTAGAAAGGCGGGTTCATCCGGTTCAAAACACGATCCCACTTTTTATACCAATGAATTTCTGTTGCTGCATCGCCCCAAAATCCTTCCGGATCGTTGATGGAGCGGTCGTAGATTTCTTGATACCTCATAACATCAACTAATTAACACATAAAGAGGCCGCCTACCGGGGTTGCGCACCTTGCGGCATTGTGTGCGGCCTCCCCCCTGCATTGATATATCTGTTTTGCAAAAAAATGGCGGTTAAAGAAACAGTCTGAACGGCTCCTATAACCGCCTTTTCCCCTGCATTGAATTTCTATGGTTTTGTTTCAAGGCTAAAAACCGATGGTGGAAAGGACTTTATGGGCATCCCTAAGCACTCACCACCATCGTCCCCTGCATTGAATTTGAGCTTTGCGGCAGCGCAAACCACCGCAAAACTGATAGGATTTTATGGATCAGCCCTCCGAGTTGTACTCGCCCGTAAGTGAGTAATATCCGAACAAGACCAAACTTCCTACGATAATCGGGGTAAGTACAAGAAGAATGATCCAGCCAAAGATCACATCATCCATCGTCTCGCCACCAATCCGTTTAAAGCTATCAATTACACGGTCATATCCGGCATAGAGGCCCAATGCGATCCAGACAACGCCGAGGAGTTTTTTAATCATATCCATGGTTTTTCTCCGTTTTTAAAAGGTAAAGAGAAAGGTATCTGATCGCGGATCAGTCCTCATCAACTGCTTTGTTTGACAAATAAAGCACCCCAATAACCAAACACACCCCTGCGATGATGATGGGATACCAAAGACCGGCCAAGTATGGCATGGCTGTTCCAGCCGCCTTTGCTTGGGTTACGAGTGCTGTCCCGATGAAGGGCATCAATCCACCAAAAATCCCGTTTCCGATATGATATGGCAACGACATGGAGGTGTAGCGGATACGGGTTGGGAATAGTTCAACAAGGAAGGCAGCGATTGGGCCATAAACCATTGTTACATAAATAACCTGAATTAAGATCAAGAACACGAGCGTCCACATTGGCCCACCGGGCAACGTGGTTGCTTTTTTCACAACGGGCTTCTCGGCGGTGGTACTTCCAGCCGGTGTAATAGTTGTGGTTGTTTCTTTGAATTTCGTCCCATCTGTATAGGCGCGGGTAACCACTTTTTTCTCTACCTTATTACCATTATCGGCAGTTGTATTTGTGACATCGGTTTTTTCGCTGCCTTCAACCACCGTCTTTTTGGTCAGGTCTGCGGTATCATACATCATGGTATAGATCGGACGATAGGAGAGGATAGCCAAGAGCATACCTGCCATCATAATCCACTTGCGCCCGATTTTGTCCGACAACCAGCCAAACAAGATAAAGAAGCCTGTTCCTAATGCTAAGGCATAAATCAAGATCCAAGAGGCTTGTCCTTGGTCTAACGCCATTGTGTTTTGCATGAAGGAGAGGGCATAAAACTGACCTGTGTACCAAACAACACCCTGCCCCATAACCGCACCAAGAAGTGCCAACAAGACCATTTTCATGTTATCCTTTTTGGTGAAGGACTCCTTTAATGGATTGGTCGAGATTTTTCCTTCGGCCTTAATTTTCGTAAATGCTGGCGACTCGGCCATTTTCAGACGGATATAGATAGAAACCCCTACCAATAAGATCGAAATCCAGAAAGGAATACGCCATCCCCAATCCTCGAATACCTCAATACCCAAAGTCGTCCGACAGGTTAGGATTACCCCCAACGAGAGGAAAAGTCCCAAAGTAGCCGTAGTTTGAATCCACGACGTGTAATACCCTCTTTGCCCGACTGGTGCGTGTTCTGCCACATAGGTAGCAGCCCCGCCATACTCCCCACCAAGTGCCAAGCCTTGGATGAGACGGAGAACTAAAACGATGATAGGCGCGGCCATCCCAATGGTTTCATATCCCGGAACCAAACCGATTAGAAAGGTAGAGCCACCCATCAAGACCAAGGTGACAAGGAACGTATATTTTCGACCTACAATATCACCGAGCCGACCAAATACCAATGCACCAAAAGGACGGACAACGAAACCCGCTGCAAATACAGCAAGTGCGGAAAGTAACGCGGCAGTTGGGTTCCCTTTCGGAAAAAACTGCACGGAAATAATGGCTGCGAGCGAACCAAAAATATAGAAGTCATACCACTCGATCAAGGTTCCTACAGAGGAAGCCCCGATCACGGTTGCAATGCCTTGACGGCTTTGTGGATTAGAGGACATAGATTTATGGGTTTAGGGTGAACAGTATGTTCGATTGGTAGAATTTCGAGGAATGAGCAATTTGTAACTTAGAAGACGACCTAAGGTATCTTAGAAGAAAACATATGCTGCGGCTAAGAGGCGCATGTTCAAGACAGCACCGTCATTCGCATTGCTGGTTATCAAGGTTGGAGCACCTTTGGCATCGCGCCCGGAGCCATATTCCGCACTTGTAAAATCTGCTTCAAGCGCAAGACGGAGTTTGCCGGCATTATGAACAACCCGTGGGGAAACACGCCAAACATTCAGGATATTGCTACCGCGTGCATTGGAATAGTCTTTGGTAGAAGCACTTGCCAAATCCTCGGAAGCGCCACCATTGACCAAATAGCCTGCAAATAATCCTACGGAAGTTGCTTTTTTGGTTTGAACATCCACCCAAGCGGTTGTGGTATTCAGCGCGGTATAGGTAACAGCGTTGTTTAACGTTTCTTTAACCCAGCCGCCAACCGAAAGGTGGTCGCTCATATCGCCGCCATATGCGCCTTTGGCCATAAAGGTTACATTCTTGTTGTCCAATTTCAGATAGACATCCCCTGCACCCGTGGTGATATTATCGGCCAAATTTGCCGGACGAAGCGTTTTGTACATCACATCCGCCCCAATGGTCAGGTTGCCTGATTTTGCTTGCAGGCCTGCTATGGCCGTAGGAATGGCTGCCCTTTGTTCTGCTTTCCGACCTAAGCCTACAGTTTCAAAAGCATCTCTGTGTTGCATCAATGTGCCCATGACCTTGAAATTGGCACTTGGCTTAAGGGTGAGTTGAATTTGCGGATTGCGAGAGAACGGTTGCATAGGTGCACCAGTATTGAAGTTCACCGTTCCGGGAAAAACACTACCAAAAAGCGGAGACCATGTTTGGCCAAATAAAACTTCTTTGGTTTTCCACTCCATCTTAGCCCACGCATGACGCAGTACATAATGGCTTATTGTTGCATCAGTTGCACCAAAAAAGTCGCCTTCAAAATATCCAGAGACCTTTGCACCCATTGCATCTGGCGCAGCAATCTTGCCAAATAAGCGGGTTTGGAAGGTCGCAAACAAGAGATTTGGGTTGGCATTCTGGTCTTCGTTGTTGCTCATGCTTTTCGCTAAGGGGTACAACAGCAAATGACCTTCACGTGCAGATGCCACTTGCCGGCTGTCCAAGATGCCATCAAACTTGACAAAACCGCCTAAGGTAACGCCCGATTGTTGGGCAAATAAGGCGGGCATGGAAAGCCAAACCAACATGAATAATGAAAGAAGCCTCTTTTGGGCAAATAGCTTTGGGAACATGACACGTCCTCATTGTGTTTTGAGGATACAGCAAAAGGGTAACGCTCCTGCCACATTACGAGCGGACTTTTGGTGTATCGTTATTGTTGAAAGGGCGGCTTGCATGGTTTCGTTGCCACACTTTTTCCATGCAAGTCGTTTTTTTATGTTTATGGATGAACAAAGCCTGCGCTCATTTACCACGATAAACGGGCTTCGCTACACATCACCATTATTTATTCGCACGGTTCTCAATCAGGTCTTCCACCACACTTGGATCGGCAAGCGTTGAAGTATCACCCAAGTTAGAGAATTCGTTTTCGGCCACTTTCCGGAGTATTCTACGCATGATTTTTCCGGACCGTGTTTTGGGAAGGCTTGGTGCCCATTGGAGGAGGTCTATGGTTGCGATTGGCCCAATTTCCTTCCGAACCCAGCCCACCAATTCTTTTTTGAGGGCATCCGAGGGGTCAATATCCGCATTCAAGGTCACATATGCATAAATCCCCTGCCCCTTGATGTCGTGCGGATAACCCACCACTGCCGCTTCTGCAACCATAGGATGCGCAACCAAAGCGCTTTCCAACTCTGCCGTCCCGATGCGGTGCCCAGACACGTTCAAGACATCGTCCACACGTCCAGTAATCCAATAATATCCATCTTCGTCGCGGCGGCATCCATCGCCTGTAAAATACATGCCCGGATACATGGAGAAGTAGGTTTGTATAAAGCGCTCGTGGTCTTTATAAACGGTACGCATTTGGCCGGGCCAACTGTCTAAAAGCACCAAATTTCCGGAGGTTGCGCCTTCCAAGATCGTCCCTTTTTCGTCCACCAAAGCCGGACGAACGCCGGGAAGTGGGCGTGTAGCAGAACCGGGCTTCAGAGGTGTTGCCCCAGAAAGTGGAGAGATCAAAATACCGCCGGTTTCTGTTTGCCACCACGTATCTACGATCGGGCATCTTTCGTCGCCTACCGTGCGATAATACCACAACCATGCTTCGGGATTGATCGGCTCGCCAACAGATCCTAAAAGTCTCAGGCTTGCCCTGCTCGTTTTTTTTACTGGCTCATCGCCCAAGCGCATTAATGCACGGATGGCCGTTGGTGCGGTATAAAAAATGGTTACTTGGTGCTTGTCTATTACATCCCAAAAACGTGAAGCATCTGGATAATTAGGAATCCCTTCAAAAATCAGAGAAGTTGCACCATTGGCCAATGGCCCATAAACAATGTAAGAATGCCCCGTGATCCAGCCGACATCGGCGGTACACCAATAAACATCGCCATCTTTATAATCAAACACCATTTCGTGGGTGTAGGCTACATAGGTCAGGTATCCACCCGATGTATGAAGAACACCTTTTGGTTTTCCGGTCGAGCCAGAAGTATAGAGGATAAATAAGGGGTCTTCTGCGTCCATTACTTCTGGCACACAATCTACGGAGGCTTTTGCCATTTCATCATGCCACCAAAGGTCGCGGCCTGCTTCCATATTTACTTGGCCATCAGTCCGCTTGAAAACCAAAACTTTTTGCACGGAAGGACATTTTTCGAGGGCGATATCCACATTTTTTTTCAAGGGAACCACTTTCGCACCACGTAAACCCTCGTTGGCGGTAATAACCACCGAGCTATCGCAGTCCTGAATCCGCCCAGCAATCGAGTCTGGTGCAAAGCCTCCAAAAACCACCGAATGAACCGCACCAATCCGTGTACACGCCAACATGGCATACGCCGCTTCGGGGATCATAGGCATGTAGATCGTCACGCGATCACCTTTTTTAACACCCAATGATTTAAGGACGTTGGCCAATTTACAAACCTGCTCGTATGCCTGACGGTAGGTGATGTGTTGCGCCGACTCTTCTGGGCTATCTGGCTCATAAATAAAGGCGACCTGATCCCCTCTTTCGGCCAAGTGACGGTCTAAGCAGTTGTACGATACATTCAATTTTGCATCTTCATACCAACGGATTTGAACATCTCCTTCAAAGGATGTATTCTTTACCTTTGTCCAAGGCGCAATCCAGTCTAACCGCTCTGCAATGCCTCCCCAAAATGCTTCCGGATCGGAAACGGATTGTTGGTAAAGTGCCTCATAAGCCCCCATAGACGGGACGTGGGCTTGTTCGCTATAGGCCGCTTGGGGGCTGAATACCATTTCGTCTGCCATTTTAATCTCCTTATATTACCATTTGGTAATGTGCTTTATTCAATGCTGTTGGCGATAGATGTAGGTTGTGGGACTTTGGCCAACTGCAAACGCTTTCACTGATGAAAAACTATGGCATTCCCCTGCCTTTTGCAAACCGGAAATCTTAAAAGTGCCAAAGAAAGGGATATTTTTTTTAATTATATTACTCGATAGTAGTATATTAAAAACTTAGTGTGCTTTTTTAAAGTCGGTATGAGGTTGAGGTGCTTATTTCTACGCTTGAGCGACATGCTAAGACAAGCGTCACGCTATGCACGACGAGTGGTCAGTGCAAAATAATGTATCATCTAAGTTTGCGAGTTCTTTACCCGTGCTTTCAGTGTAAGAGACGCTTGGGAGGTGAAAAGTGGTTTATTTTTGCTTCGCTAAACGGATATTGGTCACATGAAAAATCTTGCATTGGGTTGCGTTTTCATTTTCGGCATTCGGAAATTTCGGCGTAACGGGGTGCTGGCTTTGTGGATTCGGGGTGATGGTGCGGTTTACCCACTCACCTTGTACCTGTACCTTTTTGTTTACCCAATTGTCGAACATCGGCGCATCTACATCGGCATCTAAGGATAAAATCATCTCTTTTTTCTTTGGGCGGGACAAAACATAATAATCACTTACTTGTGTACAATAACTTTCCAGGGTTTTGGCCCATGTTTTTTTTAAGAGTTTGCCGGTCACCGTAGTGGGTTTGGGTTGGGCATATGCGGTGGTGGCAGTCAAAAACAATGCCCCAAGAAGCATAAATAAATGGTTTTTCATCTGTAAAGGATTAAAGGTATTGTATGTGAATGGGGTAAAGATAAACTATTTTGTGCCCATTTTGAAGGAAATCAAAGGATTGTGGTTACCCAATATTTTCGCTCCACACAAATAACTCCGGATTTCTGAAACGGGATTGTGTCATTTGGAGCTACGTAGCCATTGCGAAAGAATTTGTGCGGTATGGAGTGCTTGTTTTCCGGTCGTTCTGCTAATCTGATGTTGGCAAGAAGTGCCGCAGGCAACTAAGGTGGCATGGTCGGCCTTCTTGATTTTGGGCAAAAAGCCCTCTTCAGCGATCTTTAAAGAGAGGTTTGTGTGTTCCGCCTCGTATCCAAAAGCGCCGGCCATACCACAACATCCAGTATCGGCAATGGTTACTTGCAGTTGAGGAAGGGCTTGGAAGAGTTGTTTGATGGCCGAACTTCCCTCGATGGCTTTTTGATGGCAATGTGCATGAATCCATAATGGGAGCGGATTTTGAGGCCAATTAAGCTCTATAAGTCGTTTAAGAATAGTGGGTTGAGATAAATATCTGTCAAATGTCATAGATTGGTGGGCTACCAATTCAATGGCCGGATGATTGGGGAAAAGTGCAGGGTATTCATCTTTTAAGGTTAAGATACAACTTGGTTCAAGACCAACAATAGGTAGGTTTTGCGCTGCAAATGGCGAGAGTTGGTCTAATAAATGCTTCCCCTTTTTTAACATTGGCTCGATGAGTCCTTTGGATAAATGGGTTCTGCCACAACATTCGCGGGTAATAATTTTTGTACGTAAGCCCATTTTCTCGAACAACCAGAGGGCATCCCGTGTTACTTCGGGCGAAAAATAGGTGTTGAATGTATCTGCAAAAAGGATCAAATCGGGCTGATTCTGTACTTTTTTTGCTCGAAAAGGATTGGTAGATAAAGAAGGCAAGGGCACATCCGGTGCAATTCCCGCAAGATGAAACAATCCTTGGCGTATAAGCTTGTTTTGCGCCAAATAGTTTGCTATGGGCGCATATCTGCCACTTAGGTACGGCGCAAAACGTGGTACAGCGGCCAACATCCGCTCTCGAAAAGGTATTTTGTGAGTTTGGTAATACAAGGTTTGCCAAGCGAGTTTTAACTTTGCCATATCCACCGATGACGGGCATTCTGCTTTGCAAGCTTTGCATGAAATACAGAGATCCATGGCCATTTTTAGTTCTGGGCCGTCTATGGGCAAGTTCCCTGAAAAGGCGGCACGCAAGGCATTTGCCCGCCCGCGTGTACTGTGCAATTCGTCTCGGGTGGCACGAAAAGATGGGCACATGGCTCCGTGATGCAACTTCCGGCAAACGCCCGCGCCATTACAAAGCTCGGTAGCGGCCTCCATCCGTCCTTCTTCCGGAAATGCCAATGGAACGTTAATGGGTTTTGTGTTTGAAGCCAATCTTAGGTTTTCAGTAAATGGGGGGGAATCGGTTTTTTTGCCCGGATTAAACAGGTTCTGAGGATCAAAAGCCTGTTTAAGGGCACGATATACCGCATAAAGCTCTGGGCCGTAAAACGATTCTGCGAGCCAGCCGCGTACCAAACCATCACCATGTTCCGATGAAATAACCCCTTGGTACTCTTTTGCAAACATTGCAGAGGCCAGCGCCAAGCGCTTCATGCGCTCCAAGCCTTCCGGCGTTTGTGGATTGACGTATGGCCGAACATGCAGGCATCCCGCCGAAGCATGGCCGTAAATGGTGGCCTCGGTGTGTGTTTCCCGCAATACGCCCTCCAATCGCTCGATATATGCCGCCAAATGTTGGACTGGAACGGCGGCGTCTTCGATAAACGGCAAAGGTTTAAGAGCGCCTTTTACGCCCATCACCAAGCCAAGTCCAGCTTTGCGTACTTCACGAACATTGGTTAATTCGGAGGATGTTTGGGCAAATGTAAGGGCAAAACAGCCTTCTAAACTTTGGGAAATAGCTTTAATTCTATTTAACTTATCTACACAATTTTGAGCATCATCTCCGATCACCTCTACCATTAGCAAGGCATCAGGTTTACCTACCACAAACGAAAGGCGATGCGCATAATCCGAAACGTCGCGGCAACGTTCCAAGGCGTGATGATCCAACATTTCGATGGCATAGGGTTGGATTTCCAATAAGGCCGGACTTGCTTGCAGCGCCTTCATGCGGTCGTCAAAATGGACAATGGCCATTGCGGTATGTGGTGGTTTTTCGACCAATGACAGGGTAATTTCGGTGACGATGCCCAGTGTGCCCTCCGCACCGCACAAAAGTTTTGCCAGATTAAACGGCTGCTCCAAAAGCCTTTCCACCCGATAACCACCTTGCCGCCGCCAGTGTTTTGGTGTATCTCGGCGAATAATTGCTTCTCCATCGTATAGGATGTGTAGGATTTTTTGGTAAAGGTTACCCTCTGTATCTCCTTGTTTTTGTTTGTCTTGTATTTGGATTTGATCTAACTCCTGAAGTGTGATCACCGATCCATCTTGTAAGATCAACTTGGCCGATACGAGATGATCCACCACCGATCCATACGCAATGGAGTGCGTGCCAGTAGCATTCGTGGCCGTCATACCGCCCAAGGTAGCCCGACTGGCCGAGGCGGGATCGGGGCCAAAAAGAAGTCCATGAGGCGATAAAAAACGGTTCAGGTCGTCCAAAACCAGTCCGGGTTCTACGGTTATTTGCCGTTTTGCTGGATCAAAGTGCAAAATCCGGTCTAAGTGTTTGGAGAAATCTATCACCAAGCCGCACCCGATGGCCTGACCCGCCAAAGAAGTCCCACTTCCGCGCCCAATAATCGGCATTTTTACCTTGATTGCTGCTCGAACCGCGTGGTAAACCTGCTCCATGTTTTGTGGAATCAAGACCGCTAACGGCTGGATCTGGTACATGCTTGCATCGGAGGCGTAGAGCGTACAGGTGAGAACGTCGGTAAAAAGAACGCCTTTCGGTAACTCGTTACAGCATAATAAAAACGCGGACAAAAGATCGGAATTGGGGTTTTGTGTCATTCCAAAATCACTTTTCTGGTTTGTAATCTTTCCTTACCATTGGCTTGCACGCGGACGGTTAAAAGGTAAGCACCACTTGCTAAGTCCTTTGTTTCCAATCCTAAAGCGATGACTTCCGTGGGTGACAGTGCCAAGCCGGAAAATTGGACAGCACTCCCTGACGGTTGTTTAGTAAATACTGCGCCAAGGATATCCACCAAGTCTTCCTTTTCGGTTGAATGTCTATCGGGAATCAAACGGGCTTCTATGGTGTAAGCCCTTTCGCCGTTCATGTCCACTGGTAAATGATATGCCTCAAGATAAAAATAGACGGGGTTCGGTTTGCGAAACGTGGGCTTGGGTGCTGGTTGGAATGTATAGCCACCACGCTGAATGAATAAGGTATCGGCTCCCGTTTCTTGAAGTTGATACGCCAAAAGAAGGTCGCTAAGCGAAAAATCGGTTTCAGAAAAGGCTGGAACATCCGTTATTGTGGAGGATTGTCCGAAAAATGCTTGTTGGAGGACTTCTCCGATAACCTCAAAGTGGCCTTTTGGGGGATTCAGGGTCTTTGCAACCACAAAAAGGGTTTCGTTCTGAAGACGGACAAGTGGATTTTGGGTGGAATCTGTAGGAATCGTAAGGGCTTCAGAAATAACATTTTGGTTGTTTTGCCGCCAGAAAATGGCAGATTTTAAAGTGTTAGAGGGCTTTCCTGCTTGTAAAATAGGCAAGCCCAAACTATAAATGGCCTCCGTTCGTCCAGAAGCATTTTTAAAATACCGGAGATCGCTCGCCAAGTCAGACTGACTTCCGGCTTGGGTTTGCTCGCGGCGTTGTTCTTGCTCGCCTTTTGAGGGGCGGTGATCTTCCGAGAGTGTGGTTAGGTTTTGCATTTGCCTGACGAGTGCCAAAAAACCAAATGTAAACGCATCATAGTGCCAAATCTCAAAACCGGCAGTTCTGCCAATGTCCCAACCTTCTTTGTCGGGTTCCTCCATTCGTTTTTGGGTTAATGGAAGGCCATAACGTATGACGACCTCGCCTTTTTCCGTACCAATCCACCCAAATAGGTCGGCATAAACCACCCGCATAGCGTGCTCAAGTTGCCGCTCGGACAGGGTTGTAAGGTTGCGTGGATCGCGTTCTTTCCAAAATTGCTCGCTAAAAGCGGCACTATCTGCCTTAAAAGCCCGTTTCTCTGCTGCGGTTAAAAGTGGTGTGATTTGGTAAAAAGCTCGTTTCAGGTGGGGCGGCATGTTGCTTTCTATCGCCTTGAAAGGTGTTGTGGCTTCTTCAAACTGACCTTGTTTCACCAAAACAATGAGCGATAGCGCATTTGCAGTAAATACTTGATTTTGCTTGACTAATGTTGTGATTAAAGTGTCAAGAAGGGATGTTTTTAGTGGTCTCTGGGCATAAAAACGGGTTAATGCGGCGATGAGTTCGGGGCTGGTTGGGTGGGCGATAAAGGCATCTTCGAGGGCTTTCCCCGTTTCAAGAGCTTGTTCTTGCACCTTCTTTTCGGGGAAAAGGACGTGCCCTGCATCGCGGAATTGTCGCCAAAGTCCAATGGCAAGCCCTTCTCGGGCAAAAACATCGGTACTGTCTAATTGCAAAACGGCTTTTGCGGCACGAACCAAAGCGAAGTCAACCGAATAGGTAGAGCCAAAAAAAGGATCACCGGAGCGTAATTGTTGTAGCCGTTCGCGTCTTAGCGGAAGATTTTTGGGGTCAAGCATCAGGCCATTCAAGACCGCATTGCTTGCCCGCATCCAATTAGGTTTAGGTGGTTTTAAGCGCTCAAAAATGGCCCGCATCAACCATACTTCAGGCGTTGTATTTCCGCCCTTTTCCAAACGTTTCAGGTTTTCTTGCGCCGTTTCCCAGTCGGCTCGGAAAATGGCGGCATGTGTTTCTGGTATTAAGGGTGCTTCGTGAATGGTCTTGCAGCCAGAAACAGCCAATATCCACCAAAAAAAACATAAAAACCCCATCCAGCGGTCAAAATCGTTTTTTAAGACCCTGCGGAAAGGATTCATAAGAGAATGAATTTGGGTTTATTCGACCACTTGCAACTTGGCAAAGCGGAGGACTAATTTTTTTTGACCTACATCGCGGAAAAAGACCGTCGCTTTGGCTTGGTCGCCCACGCCTTCGATGGCGATGACTTTGCCCGTTCCAAAAGACTCGTGATACACTTTTTGTCCGGGAACGATGGGGCGTCCTGCGGAATAATCGTCGTCATATACCACACGTCGGCCTTCAGGTGGTTTTGGTGCGGGCTTGACGGCACGGTGAAGGGGTTTTTGTGGTGTATCTGCCAAAGGTGTGCGGTAACTACTACCCTGTGTTGGCCCACCTCGCCAACGTCCGGCTTCTGTGGCTGTTGCACGGATGCTCGTCGCTTTTTGGGGACTCCATCGGCCTCCACCTTCCGTTTTGAGTACGGAGGCGTCTAATTCGTCTAAAAATCGGCTGCGTAAAGCGTCTTCCCATTTGCCATATTTAAACCGTGTTCGAGCAAAGGCCAAGAATAGTTTTTCCTGCGCCCGTGTGATGCCTACATAAAACAAGCGGCGTTCTTCTTCTAATTGCTTCGGATCGGTGGCGGCTTGTGGTAGTGGAAACAGGTTCTCTTCCATTCCGGTCAAGAAAACCACTGGAAATTCCAGCCCTTTAGAGGCGTGCAGCGTCATCAAAGTCACTTTATTGTCATTACCCTCGTCGTTATCGGCGTCCGTCAAGAGCGAGACCTCTTGCAAAAACCTGCTCAGTACAATGTTTCCATTGCCATCATCGGTAAATTCCTGCTCATATTCTGCGATGGCATTCAAGAGTTCCTGCACGTTTTCCCATCTTGCCAAGGCTTCTACGGTATTTTCTTGGCGCAACTCCTGCATCAATCCCGCCTCGACAAGCAGTTCGCGAGCAAGTTCG
Source organism: Rhodothermia bacterium (assembly GCA_017303715.1). Lineage (GTDB taxonomy): Bacteria > Bacteroidota > Rhodothermia > Rhodothermales > UBA2364 > UBA2364. The sequence continues at coordinate 13,303 of JAFLBZ010000028.1, forward strand.
GCGGCGGGGGTACTGTTCAGTTTAGCGGCATATTTCCCGATCATAACGCGAAATTTGTCTAATGCCTGATGTGCCGCTGGCGGGAAGCCTAATTCTGCCAGTTTTTCTAAGACCTGCCAAAAAGCCAAACCTTCTTTATGTGCAATTTCCGCCACGCGCTCCATCGTCTTGCCCCCAATCCCGCGTGTGGGATAATTGATGACCCGTTTGAGGCTTTCGTTGTCGGAAGGATTGACCACGAGGCGTAGATAGGCCACCGCGTCTTTTATTTCTTTGCGTTGGTAGAAGTTAATCCCGCCATAAATTTTATAAGGAAGTCCACCGCGCCGTAAGGCATCTTCCAACGAGCGCGATTGCGCATTGGTCCGGTACAAAACCGCAAAGGAGCGGTACGGAAGGCCATAATTCAGATGGATGTGTCGAATGTTTTGCTCTACTTTTGTGGCCTCGTCTTTCTCGGAAAGGGCTTCGAGCAGGGTGATGTCGTCGCCGTGCGTATTGTCCGTCCAAAGGGTTTTGTCTATCTGGTCTTTATTTTTTTTGATAATAGAATCCGCCAATTGCAGGATTTTTTTGGTGGAACGGTAATTTTGTTCCAAACGGACAATGGTGGCTTCGGGGTAGTCCTTTTGGAAATCGAGGATATTGGTTATGTCGGCCCCACGAAAGGCATAGATAGATTGGGCGTCGTCTCCTACCACACAAATGTTTTTATGGTGTGCGGCCAACATTCGGGTAATCACATATTGCGCATGATTGGTGTCTTGGTATTCATCAATATGCAAATATTTCCATCGTTCTTGATACCGCGTCAAAACCTCCGGAAACTGCTGGAACAATTCGATGGGTTTGATGAGCAAGTCGTCAAAGTCCATTGCATTGTTTCGCCGCAGTTGGTCTTGGTAGGGTTGGTACAATCGTGAGGCGGCCTCATCCACAACGCCATTAACGTAGCGGCCATAATCCGACGGGCGGATGAGTTGGTTCTTTGCGGAGGAAATTTTGTGCAAAATTGCACGCGGCGAGACGGTTTTGGCATCAATGGCCATTGCGGTCATCAAGCCTTTTATAACACCTTGCGCATCGTCGGTATCATAAATTGAAAAGTCTTGGCTGTACCCTATTTTATCCGCTTCACGCCGAAGGATACGGGAAAAAACCGAGTGGAACGTGCCCATCCAGAGTTCCTTGGCCTTGTCCTCACCCACCAATTTCCCAATCCGTTCTCGCATTTCCCGTGCGGCTTTGTTGGTAAAGGTCAGCGCAAGAATTTGGCTCGGCCATGCCTTGCGGAGTGCCAAAATATAGGCAATCCGGTGCATCAGGGTACGTGTTTTTCCCGATCCCGCTCCGGCAATAATCATGACGGGGCCATCCGAGGCGGTTACGGCTTGTTGTTGGCTTGCGTTCAGTCCACTTAAAATGGCTTGGGCCATGTCGGTATTTGGCTCGTGAACTGTATTGGTTTCCGAGAAAAGGGTATATGGCTTCACAGCGTAGGCTACTTTTGGGTCTTGAAATAAACCAACAAGATAGGCATTTAAGCCCTGAAACGGGAGAGGTGTACTTGTATTTCGTTCAAAAAAGGCATTTAACGAACAAGCCGGAAGTTTCCTACTCTGGCTTGTGATCAACACATTTTAACATGATGTTCAGATTTTAAATATTTGTTAATAAAAGATTTGTATTCTTTAGATTGGTCAAATTTATCCCACTTACGCAAATACGAGATTTCCTAAACCATGCTCGAATGGCAGGGCGGCTCTTGTGAAAATCCGCCGTAGCAAGGGCGGCTTCGGCGGCACTCAGCGCGCTAAACCTCCTCGTAGGAAGATGCCGCCCCGCTGGGACTTTTCTTTTCGTTTGAAAATGGATTTCTACCAAGATGTCACCCCGATGGGGCTGGATTATGCCTTTCGTTACGGATTTCCTTTAAGATACCACTCCTATGGAGCTGGGTGGTGATTTGTCATGGCTCAAGCCGAAAGTGGTGATCGTTGCAGAAAACCCCACGCTGAAGCATGGGGTTAATATGATGCCGGAGAGCATGTGGCAACGCCGTTCGTCTTCGGTGAAGTAGATCAGAAAGTTACCCCTGCAAGGTTTTTAGCCCATCATGGTGGCTACTCGGTTAACCCATAACACCGTAATTTTAAGCTGTTGCTAAACCGTTGCCGTTTCATACATTTCGTCTCGCAGGGCTTTAATGGTCGGATCGGAGATGTATTCATCGAAGGGCATCCACTTGTCAATTACACCGTTTGGCGTAAGTTCAATAATCCGATTGACGACTGTTTGCACCAAGGTATGGTCTTTTGAGGTCATAATAATGGTGCTTGGAAATTCCTGAAGTGCATTGTTTAGCGAGGTAATGGACTCCAAGTCTAAGTGGTTCGTTGGCTCATCGAATAACAACACATTGCCCCGCTGAAGTTGCATCCGCGAAAACATACAACGCATTTTTTCGCCACCGGAGAGTACCTTCGCTTGTTTTAGGGCCTCGTCTCCGGAGAAAAGCATACGCCCCAAGAAGCCGCGAACAAAGGTCTCGTCCTTGTCTTCGGAGTATTGTCGGAGCCAATCCACCAAATTCATGTTTACGCCTTCAAAGTATGGCGCATTGTCTATCGGCACATAAGCGGTGGTAACGGTAACACCAAATTGGTATTCACCCGTAAATTGCGTGTTGTTGCCCGTTAGAATCTCGTAAAACGCCGTAGTTGCAAGGCTATTGCGGGAAAGAAGGGCAATTTTGTCACCTTTTTGCAACTCGATAGTGACGTCATTAAACAGGACTTCGCCATTTTGAACCGCACCCAAGTGTTCTGTTTTTAATACGCGGTCTCCCAATTCCCGTACCATGTTGTTGAGCAAAATGGCCGGATATTTGCGCGATGATGGCCGAATGTCTTCGACCTTGATCTTGTCCAATGACTTCTTACGGCTGGTGGCTTGCTTAGATTTAGACGCATTGGCTGAGAATCGGCGGATAAACTCTTGTAGTTCCTTGATTTTCTCCTCGGCGCGTTTGTTTTGTTCCGTCCGAAGTTTAAGTGCCAACTGGGAAGACTCGTACCAGAACGTGTAGTTTCCGGTATAGGGTGTCATTTTACCATAATCAATGTCCACCACATGCGTACAAACAGAGTCCAAGAAGTGTCGGTCGTGACTGACCACCAAGACCACATTTGGATAATCGGCCAAGAAGTCTTCTAACCACATGGTGGCATCGAGGTCAATTTCGTTTGTCGGTTCGTCCAAAAGTAGGATGTCTGGATTCCCGAACAAGGCTTGCGCCAACAGCACCCGTACCTTTTGGTTACCGTCCAACTCATCCATGCGGCGGTAGTGGTTTTCTTCCGGCACGCCAAGGTTAGAAAGCAAGGTTGCGGCATCGCTTTCGGCGTTCCAACCGTCCATTTCTCCGAAGAGCGCTTCCAAGTCGCCCGCCCGCATTCCGTCCTCGTCACTAAAATCCGGCTTGGCATAGAGGGCGTCTTTTTCCTTCATGATGTCGTAGAGCGGCTTATGCCCCATAATCACCGTTTCAAGAACCTGAAATTCGTTAAATTCGAAGTGATTTTGCTTCAAAACGGCCATCCGCTGCCCTTTCGTAATGTCCACCGAGCCTGTAGTGGGGGTAATCTCGCCAGACAAAATCTTGAGAAAAGTGGATTTGCCGGAGCCATTTGCGCCGATGATGCCGTAGCAATTTCCTTCGGTGAATTTGAGGTTTACGTCCTCGAACAAAATGCGCTTCCCGAAACGCAAAGAAAGATTGTTGGTGCTGATCATAACGATAAAAAAACATCGGAACTTCTTCCCAAGAGACTTTCCGAATGTTAAAACTGGAGATTAATTGGATCCAAAACGTAAAAAAATACGCATTTTGGCCCCCCTTTCTCGCCAAGTTCCGGTTAAATCATCATGGCATTCCCAAATATTTTTTTGTATGATCGGGTAAGTATGGGGTGGGGAAGAAAGGGATGTGGTGATCCGTATTTTCGGGCTGATGAATCGGATTGTTTGCATGAGGTTAGATGACCGCTTGCGTCAAGCTCAAACACGGTTGGAGAGACCCCAAAAAAAACAATGGTTCGCAGACTATGATCACATATTCAGAAAGCCAATCAAAATATTAACTTCTTCCTTTAGGGCGGAGGTGAGAGCGCCGTATAACAAAGAGGCTTTAGTCTTGAACGATCACTCAACGTGTAAGCAGTGCGTTTGGAAACGGATTTCTACCATGATATCATCCCGATCGGGCTACATATCACACATTTATTTGATACCCTTTTGCTTCTCGTTTTCGCGGTGCAAGGCAACATAAGCATCCGATACGCGGGTCAATACCGTTCGGACTACCTTTTGAGGCCGAATGCCCCATACTTCAATGTCTTCATCGGGTTGCTCGAACAAAAAATCGGCATCGGAGACAAACCAAAGTGGGCGGCTTAAGACCTCTTCTGGGAAAACCTCATGATCCAACGTTTGGCCATAGACGGCGTGGTACTTTAGATAATTGTTGTAGCGCCCCGGATTGTAGAAAATGTGTAAGCGTTTAGGAATGGGAATTTGCGTGAGCGTGGTATCATGTCGCAAAGAGATGGTGTGATGGGGTACGGAAACGGCCATAAGCATCCGACTTGGTACTTGGATCGTTTCCCAATCGTCAATTTGGATGGTTACGGGATTCAAACTACCATTGTCTATATATAGGTGTGTGTGGTTGCTTTTCCAGCTCCAGAAAAGCCCAAAGCCCGTACCAATCCCTACAAGAACATAGACAAAGGCCGTAAGCGTACTCCCAATATCCTCGAAGAGGTTTCGGCTACCAATGATCCACTTGAAGACCAAGCCTAAAACCAAACAGCCTATGGGAAATGCAATAAAAACAAAGGACGAAAGCGATACAAATGGCCAAAACACAAAAATACCATTTCCCATAAAAAAGGTGATGGAGGATGAAATAGCCAAAAATCCAAAAGTAAACTTGTACATAGCACATAGGATCAAGTGAGGTCTATACCGCGACCCCTCTAAAACGTTTAAGCGACCACTTGGTTCGGTGAGTGGGAAATAAAAAAGCCGCTGATTATGAAAAAACAACGGCTTAGGGCTTGGTCTTATTTTATTCCATCACCACTCGATCGAAAAGCCAATGTTCGGGAGGAAGGAAACCTGGGAAGAAGGCCGTAGGTTGTTCGCATACTGTGGATCTTGGGTATAGGTGTAGGTGAATATATTGTCGCGGTTATAGAGGTTTTGGATGTCTATATAGGCGACACCATTCAACTTATTGAAAAAGAAGCGACGATCCACCCGGAAATCTAAACGGTGATAGGCGGGCATTCTAAGGCTGTTTAGTTTGGCAAAATCCTGAACGCCTCTACCTGTAATTTGGTATTCCTCCGCCGATTTAGTGAGGTCATACGGTGTAAACGGGTTGCCAGAGGTAAAGCGCCACTTCACGCCAAACTCCCATTTTTGACCGATTCGATAGCCGGAGGTGAGTGAAACCGCATGACGAATATCCCAACTGCTGGGGCGGAAAATGCCATCCTTCCCGCTAAATTCGCTCCAAACCAAGGCATAGGATGCAAGGCCATAGAGCCGCTCCACCATTTTCTTTTGTGCAAACAATTCGAGACCATACGCACGGCCTTTCCCAATGCCTTGAACCTTTTCTGCCCCCACAAATCCAAAATCGCCACCCAAATTGGCCAAAGAAATCCCATTTTTTTCGGAAACAGGGTAGTTTTGGTAGCCTTTATAGAAACCTTCTAAGGATAAACGCAAACTTGGGCGGGCCTGCCATGCTACACCACCGATGTAATGCGAAGTGTGGATGTACGGCAAGTCTTGGTTCACATAGGCATTGTTTTGTCGGATGGCCATCGTCAGGTATTCTGGGGATTGGTTGAAGACACCGTAGGAGGCATTGAGCGAGACGTTTTGCGAAAGGGCATACGAGGCCGAAAGACGTGGCGCAATGTAGTGTTTCCCTAAGAAGGAATTGCCATCATAGCGGAGTCCGATGGTTGAGGTGAACTTCCCATTTGCATTTTTAAGAATTGCTTGTCCATAAGCAAAAAACTTCCAGAGCAAAAGAGTGTTTTGAAAACTCAAGTCAAATGGAACTGCCGGAGTTGCTTTTTGGAAGAAGTCGCTGGCGATACGTGCATTTGTCGCGCCACCGCCATACCCTAAAGCAAGGGTTTTGTTCACTTTTTTATCAACATCTATCCGAAGGCGGTTCTCGGACTCTTGAGAGGTGTTCGTGAAAACTTCTTCATCGGTAGTGCGGTTTACGTCTGCAAATCGAAATTCGTTCATGGAGCGGCTCAAGGCAACATTCATAAAGCCGTCTTTAAAGAGGTGTCGCCACACAAGGCCATTGGTATAACTCCATTGGTCGTTGTCAAAGATGCGATCCGCAATTTCTTGTTGCTCGAAGGTTGGGTCTTCAGGAATGTTAAACTCAAAATCGTCTATTGCGCCTAAGCCCACAAAGGTTAAGCGATTGTTTTTATTTAGGTTGTATTCTAATTTGGTTTGGAAATCCCAATATGAAGGTAGGATGGGAAGGCCGATGACCTCGAACAAAAATTGGATGTAGGAGCGTCTTGCCGAGAAAAACCAATTGCCCTTGTTCCCAAGTGGGCCATCAAGATTGAGTCCAGCATCGGTGGCGGAAACCGTAAAATCTCCAGCCAAGCGATCTGGCGAACCCGGACGATTTTCGATAATCAGTAACGAGGAAAGCGCATCGCCATACCGTGCGGGAAAGCCACCGGAATAGAAGTCGCTATTGGCGATAAAATCCACATTGATCATGCCCAATGGCCCACCCGTTGCCCCTTGTGTGGCAAAATGATTTATTTGCGGAATCTCTATGCCGTCCAAAAAATAAGCGTTTTCTCCCGGACCGCCTCCGCGTACCAAGAGGTCGTTGCGGTTATCTGCGCCCGTTGTTACGCCCGGTAAAGACAACAGTGAGCGCGAAATATCGCCTTGTCCGCCGGGAGTGCGTCGAATCTCCTCCGCCGAAATGCTGCGAATGGATACGGGTGCATCGGATTTGGTCTCGAAAACGGTGGCTTGGATGGTTACGCTGGTAGCCTCGTTCACCAATTCAGAAAGTTCAAGTTGTAGTATAGTGGGGCGGCTGTTTTGTACTACAACATCAGTTTTGGTGATAGGGGCATAACCGATAAAAGAGGCGCGGATTGTTACAACGCCAACCGGAATATTGGCAATCTGGAAATTTCCGTCTAAGTCGGTTACGGCCCCAAAGCCTGTTCCCACAACCTGAACGGTAGCACCCGGAATACCTTGCTTGGTCATGGCGTCGGTTACGCCCCCACGTACAACCCCCGTTTGTGCAAAGGCCAAAGAGGGAAGACAAAATGTCAGGAGTAGAAATATTTTTTTCATTTTGGAATGGGTGTTCATGAATTAATACGGCACTTCTACGTGCAGAATAGCGATTCCGTTGCCAAACAACGCGGGAGAATCGTTTAACTGCCTGACAAGTGCGACGAATGGTTCTAAAGTTGTTGGGCTTTTGCCCTCAGATTAAAAAATGGCGAAGTTCCTCTGTAAGCTGATCTGGGGACTCAAAGGGCAATGCGTGACCAACTCCGGAAATTACTCTGTGCTGGGCTTGGGGTAGCACCCAAGCCATCTCTTGGTTGATCTTCGTGAATTTATGGTCTTCGCTACCGGTGATTAGGCAGACTGGGAGGGAGAGGTTTGGTAATTCCGGCCATAAAGAAGGCTGTGTTCCCGTTCCAATGGTTTGTAAAGACGCCGCCCAGCCTTTCAAGTCGCCGTTCATTTTGGTATGAATCATGGCTTCTAAAACTGAAGTGTGCATCTGAATTGGACTCCATATGGGATTTGCGTACCAATCCTCAAAAAAGGAGCGCCGCATGTGGTGTTGTACGTTTTGGGGTAAAATTGCCATTTCTGCCAAAATAACCGATAGCGCGGTATCGTTCTTGATCCGCTGATTGCGCTCTTCTGGGGTTCTAAGACCCGGAGAGGCCGAAATTAGGGCTAATTTTTGAACTGTATGGGTTTTTTTGCACGCCAAGTACAAGGCTACACGTCCGCCCATCGAATAACCCGCTACCGACCAATGCGTTTTTAAGACCAGTGTTCGGAAGACCTCCATTGCCTCCGAAAGGTCTTCCATTGTACCTGATGATAAAGGGATTGTTGCCGTGTTCCAACCCGCTGGAAGTTCAAATTCGCCAGAGGAATGGCCGGGGAGATCGGCCAAAACACACCGAAAGTCTGCCTCGAATGTCTTGACCGCCCAGTTCCAATCTTTGGCACTGCCCATAAAACCATGCAATAGCAGCAAAAATGGCCGATCAACATCCCGCCGACCATCAAAATAAAAACGCAGTTCCATCAAGGTTTTGCCGTTACCGTCATGAGTACCTTTTCTTGAAAGTAGGGACGTCCTAAAAGCGGAAACAAGGGCTTTTGTTGGATAAGAACTTGTGGGAACCGGCGTTTAAGTTGCGCCATTTCTTCGGTAAGGTTGCCGCCTTTTAAGCAAATGAGGCCGGAAGGCCATGCTTCGGGTGGAGGATTAAAGGGAATGCACACCCTGTTAAACCAAAACCACAAATCACGGAGGGGAGCCGTAGCCCGCGAAACGGCGTAGTGGGCTTTCCCATCCCAATTTTCGGCACGAAGTGCATAGACCGATACATTGTCTAAGCCCAATTCGTTGGCCATTGCTTGCACGGAACGGATTTTTTTAGTGGTGCTGTCTATTAAATGGAAGTTCACGTGGGGAAAGCAGATGGCCAAAACAAGACCCGGTAGCCCGCCCCCCGTGCCAAAATCCACCACATGGCAACCATCTGGAAATGGCCGCTCGGTGAGGCTTAGGCAATGTAAAATATGCCGCTCGTAGCAGTCGGTTGCAGGCATTTGGCGCGAAATCAGGTTCACCCTTGCATTGGTTTCAAGGAGCAAGGCTTGGTAATGTGTTAATTGCGCACGCTGTGTGTCCGATAAAGACGATTCCGGTAAAAACATGGTGTTTGGATTGATGATCTGTTGAAGTTACATCGTCTTGCCGATTTCATCATCGGGATTTTTCACGAAACCGGAAGGGAGGCTTTCATATATTTTAAATACCGTTTAGCTTAGTTTATTCATTATATGTCTAAAACCCAACCCCGTACCTACGAAGAAATGCTGTCTTTGCACGAGAAAATGGTTCAATCTATTGAGCAATCTTGTGCGAAATTTGGTGTACCCATGCCTTCCATCGGATGGTCTAACCGAATGACCCGTGCTGTTGGTCTGGCCTCTAAAAAAGGGCTTAAGTTTTCGGTTCCGTTATTGCGATCTGCGAGTGAAGCCTTTTGTATCGAAACGGCCATACACGAAGCTGCGCATTACATTGATATAAAATTGAGGGGCAAAAGCGATCACGGATCAGAATGGCGGAAAATCATGACCACCTTGGGTTATCCTAATGCCGAACGATGTCATACACTCGACCGTAGCCACCTACATCGCTACGAGGTTCTTTGCCGATCCTGCAAAAAAGTTCTGGTGAAATATACCCGCGAGCCGTCGGCCTCGTTTTTGCACCACCGCCGATCGGCCTGTTGTCATGCAGAGCTGGCCTTAAAGCGCATTAAGAGAGGAGACCTGATTAACCTGTAATGCTCTCATGAAGGTCTTGTTGCGCCATCCAATAGGCGTATAAATTGGTGTAGTATTTTGGCCCTCGTTCCAAGATCTTGAAGATATGTGGTGGATTACAAATAATTCATCTTCTGTGGTAAGTTTTAAATCTGTAGTCACCAAACGAATTAACGAAATTCGCGACTCACCCCAAATACCAGTTTAGTAAACCCGTCTTCACGACTACATTCTTTGCAAGGATGCAGCATATCAGCTGATGTTCCATAACATAGCACCCAATGTTGCGAATCTGAGAAATGATATGCTTTATAAAAAATAAGGCCTTCGCTTATACAGGTCAAGAAGTGAGCTTGGTGTGAGGTTTGATTGTTTGTCAATCCGTGTTATATTGCACGTTTATCGCAAAGCACTCCCCATCCTAAATTATTTCAGAACATGTTCGAAAGTCTTCATACTCCTTATCCGATCACAAGCGAACAACAAAATTTCTTTCGGCAAAACGGCTACATTCGCCTGAAAAATGTGCTTGAGCCAGAGGTCTTGGCACATTATGGTGCGGCCATTACCAAGTTTGTTTTGGATCAAAATCCACTAAAAGACGTGCCGATGGAAGAACGAAACACCTACCAAAAGGCATTTATTCAGGTTATTAACCTATGGCGGGAAGATGAAACGGCACGCGAATTTGTTTTTAGCAAACGGTTGGCGCAAATTGTAGGCGATCTGATGGGCAGCAGCGGCGTGCGGCTCTATCACGATCAAGCCCTTTATAAAGAGCCTTCGGGCGGATTTACGCCTTGGCACGCCGATCAATATTATTGGCCGTTGGCATCGCCCAATACCTGTACGGCTTGGATTCCGTTCCAAGAAACACCTTTGGCGATGGGGCCGCTGGCGTTTGCGGTGGCAAGCCATGCGGTGACAGATGGCCGAGACATGGGTATTGGTGACGATAGCGAACGTTTGATTGCCAAAATGATGGAAAACTATGCTTATGATGTCGCGCCCTTCGACTTGGGCGAAGTGAGTTTCCATTATGGTTGGACGTATCATCGTGCTGGTCCCAACAATAGCAGTTTGCCCCGTCGGGTGATGACCATGATCTACTTTGAAGACGGTTGCAAGGTTGCGCCGTTTAAGCGGTACGAGCACGAGAATGACCATGCCAATTTCTTGCCCGGAACCAAAGTGGGTGAGGTTGCCGTTTCGGAGATGAATCCGCTTTTGTATCAACGTGTGTAGCCTTGATTGATTCCGTTTTGGAGAGCGGTACACAAGCTGAGACGTTAGGTGTGTGGAATTGGGTGGGTTTTACGACCTTTCCCGAAAACCTGTTTAATTTGGATCCCATTAACCAGTCATAAAGTTGAAGTACCCAAAACCATCTTCGGAGGGATCTCTGCTCATTAAGTAGCGCCCTCAATATTTTATACAGACCACCTTCTTTATCCTTTTTGACCATTTTATCCTTCTTGACCATGCAGAAAACGTTAACGGGAATTGTCTTGCTTGTTTTTGGGACGCTCCTAGGGGCTTTATGGGTCGGAAATTTTGGCTTTCCAAATTGGTTAGGAGGCTCTGGCCCTCAAACGGTGATGCTTGGCCGGAGAGATTATCAGCCTGTTGCGCCCGCCAATCTAAGCGAGATGAACCGTGTGTTTCGCGAGGTATCGCAACAGGTCAAGCCCAGTGTAGTGTATATTATGGTCGAGGGTAAGTCTGTTGAAATGCCAAACGACGAGATGCACCGCTTTGAGGACGCTATTCCGGGGCTTCGTAGGCGTGAAAGCAGTGCTGGTAGTGGGGTTATCATTAGTAAAGATGGGTATATTGTTACCAATAATCATGTGATTGAGGGCGGAGAGCGGATCACTGTTTTGTTGGATGACAAACGCGAGTTCGAAGCGCGGCTCATCGGCTCTGATCCCAGTACAGATATTGCCGTTATTCGTGTGGTGGGCGCAAGTAATTTGCCCGTAGCACCTTTTGGTGATGATACGCAACTCGCCGTCGGGGAATGGGTGCTGGCCATTGGGAGTCCCTTCCGTCTAACACAAACCGTTACCGCCGGTATCGTGAGTGCTGTTGGGAGACAAATTGGGATTATTGACGAAAATAAAATGCCGATTGAGGACTTTATCCAAACCGATGCAGCGATAAATCCCGGAAATTCTGGGGGCGCTTTGGTTAATCTCCGTGGCGAATTGGTGGGCATCAATACAGCCATTGCAACGGAGAAGGGCAGTTATGAAGGGTATGGCTTTGCTGTTCCAATTGGTTTGGCCGCAAGGGTGATCGAAGACTTAATCCGCTATCAACGCATACAACGAGGCTTCTTGGGCATCACCATTGCCCCTATTACCTCCGATCTCGCCCGTCGCCTCAACTTGCCACGCATCGAGGGTGTACTCATTACACGAATTGCACCCAATAGTGCCGCTGCCTCTTCTGGCTTACAAACCGGAGATGTGGTGTTGCGCATTAACGGTAAAGAAGTTAATGAGGTCAACCAACTTCAAAGAACCATTGCGATGAATCGTCCGGGAGAACAAGTATCCGTATTGGTCTCTCGGAATGGAACCGAGTCGGTTGTGCCCGTGACACTGCTCGGACTTAAAGAAAGCAATTTTGGTGCTTTTGATAACCTCTTTGGGACGCAGCCAGCGCCGCCGCCGAGTCCGCCACCTGCTGATCTTATAAAATGGGGCGTCCGTGTTAGACCACTAACAAATGCCGAGCTACTGCAATTCGGGGTGCCTCACGGGGTTATGATCACTTCAGTCCTTCCCAATTCTCCTGCGGCCAAAGCGGGGCTTCCAGTAGAAGCCGCCTTAACCCATTTGGAAGATGCGCGTGTCCAATCGCCAGAACAACTCAAACGCTTGCTTTCAATTTTGGCTCAGAAAGACCAACGTGTTTTGTTCCGCGTGACTAAAAAGGACAAGAAGACAGGTTTTTATGAGCTATCGGCTCCATAGGCGAAGACAGTCCTTTTATTGAAAAAGCCCCTTGCCAAAACAAGAGGCTTTTTTAATAAAAAAATTTAATGACGAGCCATTCTTATCAATTTGGCTCTTTTCGTTGTGGTAAGGCGTGTTTTGCAGTGTTCTACGTTTTACTTCCACGACAAGATGTCCGAAGAAGATTTCACGGCATTTTTTTCGGTCTCTGCATTCGGCATGGGTTCCGTTTTCTCGGTAATGTTGTACTGGCTCCATTGTTCTGCATAGACACGGTTTAACTCTGCATAATCTGCTAAGTGGGGCGGTAGCTCATCGTCCGCATAGATGGCTTCGGTAGGACATGCAGGAACGCAGGCATTACAATCAATACACTCATCGGGATTGATAACAAGGAAATTAGGACCCTCATAGAAGCAGTCCACAGGACAAACTTCTACACAATCTGTATATTTACAATTGATACAGGCTTCGGTTACAACGTATGGCATTTGAAAGAAGGCTTTGGTTTTGAAGTTGCGTGTATAATGGGGTTATGATAGGAAGCCTATACCCGTTGTGTCAAGTCTTTTTACGTTTTTTCTGTAAATAGACGATTTTTTAGCGACAAAACGTCCGTAACCATGCGAAGTCAGGAACCAGTTGGCGTAAAAGTGGGCTTTCATTCTTCAGGATGTAACTCCCAAATCTGTTGTTGCTTGACATTTCCTTTAAAAAAGAGTATTCTTTAAGTCGCTTCTTTTCCGTTCACTGAACCTATACTTCTATGAGATCAACATTTCTTCTTTTGTTGTTCCTCCTTTTTCCTGCCTCGTTGCTTGCCCAGTCCTCTTTGGGCGGGCTTACCGTTGGGGCTGTTTATGGCGCTGACCGCATGGATAATGCGAACCTGAACACGTTCGTTTCTTCTTTCAACGCCTATTATTCAACCTATATCAAAGCCAAGTACGAAGACTTTCCCGCCGTTTTGTCTGGACCTATGTACCGTGTTGGCTATCGGGGTTCTGGTTTGGTTGGGAGCAAAATAGCTGTGGCGCTTCACTATCAGTCTGGAAAACACCACGTACCGCGTACTGCCCTCTTGGGCTCTGGTCTTAAAAATGAAATGAACTTGGATGTGGTAAATCGTGATGTCTTGGTCGAGCTTGGGGTGGGGGGTAAACGTGGTTTTATAAATGCGTTGATGCAAGGCCAATTCCGTAACAGTACCATCACCTATTATACGGTCTATCAGGACGGCTCTCGTAGCATCGGGTACGAGTTCGATATTAATGGGTATTACGAGGTCTCTACGCCCGAAATTATGGCGGGTGTTTCTGCTGGCCTCCGGCTTGGAAAGCGGGTAATCATACCCATTCAGGTGGTTTTTCCCGTTTGGTTACCCGGTGGCGATACCATTAACATGACCGATTACGATACGAGCCGTTATCGTTCTAACGACTTTCCGCGCGAGTTTGACTTCTGGGTGAAAGACCGCTTGGGAGTGGATCAAGAGAATGCCCTTACACAAGGTGACTTTAGGGGAGTACGGATTTCCGTAGGTCTTGAAATTCAGCTAACCAAATGATTTTTAGAACCTTAGCAAGATAAATTATGCGTATCTTATTAAGTTTTTTCGCCTTTCTTATACTGCTCATTTCGGGATGCGATGTGTTGGATTCGTCGAAGGAGCGCTATATTGTAAAAATGCTCGGAACGTGGGACATTGTAGAACTGAACCACGTTTCGATTCTCCAAAATGGAGACACACAAACCTTGCTCAAAATGGAAAATGCAGGGAAATTTGTGGCTTTTAAAGGGCCTGTTTGTGGTGAATCGGTTGGGGGGGATCTCACCTATTGCAATGATTTTACCTACGATGGCCCCATTTCTGGCCCCATTCGTGCCATTCCAATGCCTAAACGTGGCTCGTTTAGTGTGGATGCCACCGAAAAGCGGGTGATTTTTATCCTCTCCGAATGTAATAGCCTCATTGGCTGCGATCGCGCTTGGACGGTGGAGAAGAATACAGCGCAGGAGCAAGTTTGGTCTTTCTATAAAGTTGGGCCAAGCGAAGCCTATACCGATAAACTGACCTTGACCATGCGCAAACAATGAAAAACATCTTCGGCATTTTGGGCTTGGTGTTGATGAGTTTACTGGCATCTGCCTGCGATTCTACCTTGCCTTGTACGGGTTTTGAATGTGAGATTGCCGGAACTTGGGACATCAAAACCATCAATGGCACTGCGAGCCATTGGGGGACATTGGAGGTTTACAAAGACTTGACGGGTGGGCGGCTTAGGCTATTTTCAGAAGGAACAGAACCGCTAATCTTTTCTGCTTTTGGCGGTGGCTATTGGGGTGATGATGATCTACGTCTTAGCCTCTGGAACCTCACCATGCCGGATGGCCGTCTGATGTCTTTTGAAGCGGCCATTACGTCTTGGGGTGAGGAGGCTTTTACCTTACGCCTAACAAAATCCGCTGGGGATAATCCCTTACCAATGTTAAAACAAGGGGTTATTTGGACGTTAAAGCGATAATTACAACCCTAACCAACCACCTCTATCTTATCCTATCGCCTCAAGTTTTGCCAACAACCCAACCGCTTGTTGTAAGGTTTCGGGTTTACCCACGTCCATCCAATGTGATTCGTCGTGATAATGTGCTTTAATGGCGTAGCGGTTTCCCAATTCCAAATAGGTGTCTATGATGGAAAACCGCCCCGTTTGCGTCATCTGTTGAAATATTTCTGGGCTGATCACGTGAATCCCACTGAACGAAAGTGCCCGAAGCGTTGCATTGGTAGGACGTGCCCATTTTTCTTCGCCGGTTTTCATGTTGCGCCAGCCGCACAGATTGTCTTGAGAATCAAACAAAAGCACCCGTGATGTTTTCCGACCACTCACAGCCAAGGTCGCAAGTGCATCGCTTTTTTTGTGGTCTTCGTAAAGCGCTCGTAAGTCGAGGTCAGAAAGAATGTCCACATTATGCACCAAGAATGGTTCTCCGTCATCAAAAAACCAGGAGGCTTTCTGCAGACCGCCACCAGTTTCGAGAAGCACATCACGTTCATCGGATATGGTAATATTGACGCCAAAATATTCATTTTCGGCCAAATATGATATAATCTTCTCTGGAAAGTGATGTACGTTAATAATCAGGTCACGGAATCCAAAGCGTTTCAGGCGCAAAATAATCAAGCCAAGTAAAGGAGTACCATTTACTTCTACCAATGCTTTTGGTACGGTTTCCGTTAATGGACGCAGGCGCGTGCCCAGTCCAGCGGCAAAAATCATGGCTTTCATAGACGAACGATAAAGGAGGCGTTGATGGGTTAACGTTTTAAGGATTAATATAAAGCGTTTGGATGTTTTTTGAGCCACCCTGTAAAAAAAGAAGCCGAACTATTTTTAGATAGCTCGGCTGTTGTGGTGGCCAATAGTTTCTTTCCCAAAGTCGCTTTTCTAACCACCAATGGTCATCATTGCCCCGTCTTTCCCAATACGGCCAATGTAACGACCAATAATTTGTACGTCTTGGAACTCAAAGCGCTGCTTATCTACAACAATGTCCTCAAGTTCGTGATTTGCGGGCGCTAATCGTAGGCCTTGTGCCTCTCGGTACACTCGTTTGAGAGTGGTTTCGCCATCTATCATCACAGCCCCAATGGTTCCGTTCGATAATTCGGTTTCTTGTGAAAGTAGGACATAGTCCCCATCCAAGATACCTGCTTCGATCATAGAATTGCCTTTGACCCGGAGTGCAAACATCCGCTCTAACTTTGGAAAGAGGTCTTCGAGAGTTAAATCGCCGAGGTCTTCCCCTACAGCTTCTTGTAAAGCTCCGGCGGTAATAACCCCAGAAACCGGAATCCCACGCGGTATAAGCGGCATTTCCACTTCTTGGTCTGGAAAATGGTAGCCATTTCCGTCTCGTACCAAGTACCCCTTCTTGACCAATGCTTGAAGGTTTTGGGTAACACTGTTGGGGGATCGGAATCCAAATTCATCCACAAGATCCCCATACGACGGCCAAGAAGAACTGGAACGAACGTAGCTTTTTATATAATGCAGTACTTCCTGTTGTTTGGGTGTCAGTTGTTTTCTGTTGATCATCGTAAAAAAGGGTTTATCGTTTATGCGGCAGCAGCCATCACGGTTTTATTGGCATGGTTTACGCGCCCCACGTACCTCCCCAAGACCCGAACTTCTTCAAAAAGGGCGGGATGGATTTTTACGTTGGGGAACTCGTCGTTTGCTGGAACCAAGTGGAGGCCCTGTTCATCGGTATAAATGCGTTTTAAAGTGGTTTCGCCATTGTATAAAACCGCTCCAATCCCCCCATTTGGGATGTCTTCGTCTATGAGCAAGACCAAATCCCCATCTTGAATTCCCTCTTGGATCATAGAGTGCCCCTTAACCCGAAGTGCAAACATGCGGTTGTACTTACTCCGATGCACCACATCTATGGTTATCGTTCCCAAGTTTTCTTCCACAGCCTCTTGTAAACAACCTGCGGTAATGATGCCACGAATTCGGATTTTACGGCGCTGGCGTTCTTCTTCAGGTGTAGTTAATTGGTATCCGTTATTGTCTTTCCTGAGGTATCCTTTTTTTTGAAGGGCTTGGAGGTTTTGGGTAACGCTGTTAGGGGAGCGAAAATCAAAACGGTCTGCAATATCATTATAGGTCGGCCACAAGCCAGTCTCACGGACGTAATCCCGCAAAAATTGCAGAAAAGCCATTTGTTTGGTGGTGAGGGGGTTGCGATTGATCATGGCGGTTTTGTGACAATGCATTTACTTGTGTCTCACATATATAATACATCATTAAAACAGTCTTGTCAAGGGTTTCGGCAGAGCACACATATGTAAAATATTAAAGTCTGTCTGGGCTATGGGTTCATCTGCGCCAAGACATGGCGGGTTCTGGATCGTCGAAGTTCTTCGAAGTGGTGTGCAAGGTAGGCATCTATGAGTTGGCGTACCTCGTTCTGTGTGCTTGGCTCCAGCGAGAAGTGCAAGAGGGTTTCTAAAGGGGACAAGGTCAGGGTGGCGAGGGCACGCAATGCCGCTCTTCCGGCACGCTTGGCCGTTCCTTGTATGGGCGCGACTGCGGGGAGAATAGCGCCGCTTTCCAATAAAAACCATCCGCCATCGTTTGCAATGGCTTCAACTTCTTGTTTTTTGATGTGTGGGGAAAATCCAAAGAGAATGGCAATCTTTAACTCAAAATAAAACAAGATGTTCTGGAGATGTTGTGTGGCGTCGTTGAGGGTAGCAAGTGCCTCCAATAAAAGGTTAAAAACTGGTATATTTACCGCTTCTACCTCAGAGATGGCATCTACGAGTTCTACCATCTGGAAGGCAAGCCCTATCTTTTCGGGGTGGCGGAGTAGGCATGGCAGTGGCAAAAGTCGGGTGGTCTCGCTCAGGGTTTGTAAGTCCCGGGTGGGTTTGTGATAATAAACGGCCTGTATATAGGACAATGGCTCTAAATTTGCACCGAAGCGGCTTTTAATCATCCTTGAACCTTTGGCCAAAACCGCAACCTTGCCCTTCTTTCGTGTAAAAAGGGTAATGATTTGGCTGGTTTCGCCATAATTCATACGGCGTAGGACAATGGCCTCTGATTTTTGGATCATTGGATATGGGTCTTCTCTGGGATGAACGGTGTTATAAGTGGTTTGGATAGGTTATGGTTGGGGTTTTACGGTTTCTGGATTGCCTTGAGATTTCAGGCGAATTTGTAGGCTTGGGCTTGTATCACCTTTAAACGTGGCATCCAATTTAAAGCGGTTTGTGCCATTATGCCAATGGGGCGGCGCAGCATCCAAAATCAATGTCGCACGCTGCCGACCTTTTGCATCATAAACACGTACAAGGGGTGTACCATCCACCATCAAACTTTCACCCGTATGGAGGGTGACGGGTAGGCGCACTTCGGCAAAGCGGTCTAAGGTCAGCACGATATTTTCGACGGTTCCGGAAGTATTTTCTGAGGCAAGTGCTTCTAAGCGGAATTGCAAGGGCTGGGCTTCATCGGGGTTAATGACCTCGAAAGTGCTTGCGGTGGGTTCGCCGGGTTGAAGGTCGCGTTTGTGGTGGGAAAAAGATTTCGACCAACTGAAAGGATAGAGTAGCCAATGATTTTCGGTTACTTTAGACAGATGAAATTCGTTTTCTGGCTTCTTCAAGCGCTCGCGTTGTTCCAGACTAAAGGCTTTTGAACGACGGGCTTGCTCCCATTCCCGAATGGCACCTAAAAGCGTATCGGTTAGGGGATTTCTGCGGGCATCGTTTACGCGCAGTACCATCGCAAAACCTGCGTTATAACCGGCTGCACGCGCCAGCATCCATTCCATTTCCGGTAACGAGGTGGTGGCGGTCATCAAGTACCATCCCAGCATATTTGGCATAAAATTGCGTTCAAAAAGCGCTTGGTTTTGTATCCGATATTCCTGCATACTTTCTCGGAAGCCGCCATACCAAGGCTCGCCCCAGTTGCAATAGGTATTGATGTGCCAGTAAAAATGCTTGGAATTACTGGTTCCATTGACTACAAAATGCTTGGTATGGTCATAGAACGTCTTAGAAAATGCCTCTATTCCATAATCTCCCTGACCACTTGCGGCTCCGCCTTCATGCCCATCAAAGTCTAAATGATCTACGCCCGTTTCGTTAAACCAAAGAGCAAGGTTACGGGCAATTTCGTTTTGCATGGGGATATTGGGAAAAACCACTTCGTAGGCATGGTCGAATAGCTTGGCGATTTCGGTGGATTTTGCGTGTGGGGTGGCCGTTGTTCCAAATGCACCACGTTGGCAATCCAATAAGGTATAGGGTGCGGTTTTTGAGACAGCCCGATACCGGATCAGTTCGTTACCAATTTTGACCAAATGTAGCCAGTTGTCTTGCTCATAATCGAAATAAGCTGGCGAGGCAATCGGAATTTGAGTGGTGTTAGCGGAAATATCCTCGGTTAGTACCGTGCTTCCACGTTTTACCAATCGTTTATCTGGGATTGGCGATACATAACCATCTGTTGGGTTTATGAAGTTGGTGAGGGTATGCACGCCCAAATGAATGTCCGCTGCATGGGCTTTTTGTACGGCTTGTTTGATTCCTTCGTTGCCACTGGGGAATATCGCGGGATTCAGTTCATATTTTCCCCACGTCTTGAAAGGCCCTTCGTGGTAGAGCGACATCAAGCCAGCCCGTTTGGTGTGGGCAACCATTTCATCCACATCTGCTTCGGTAAAATCTGAGATGAGGTAAGAACGTCCCAAATGTGGCGATTTTTTGATCCAAACACCTTTGTAGATGGGGTGGGGGAGGCCCTCTGCCAATTCAATTTTACCAATCGTATCTAAAGCGTCTGTTTCCGGCACACCAAACAAAGCAATTTTGGAGCCGACAACCGTCTCGTTTGCCAAGGGTTCGATGGGCATATTTTTAAAAGCGCCGTTCCAGACATCCGCAAACCGTGGTCGGGCACGGTTGATTGCATAGGCTTGCAAGGTGCTGCCCCAAGGCATGGGCAAGGCGGCAGAGCCACGAGAGGCGTCGTAACCTTCGTCATTTTTGGGGTAGCCACCAATGGTTTTGAGGTTCAAGGCTTGAATGCCGATGGCAAAATGACCATTGCGGACTACACCCACAATTTCACCAACCGTTTCTTGAATGGTTGTAGCGAAAGATCCCCACAAAATTCGGTCTATTTGCATGGCGGGTTCTGCTTTCGTCACCTCAAAGACCAAATAAGATGGTTTTTGTTCGACCTTTAGCTCGATTCGATAAGGAGAGGGTTCATACGAAAGCAAGACGGTCTTCTTGCGTGGATCCCAACGCATGGTGGTGGGGCGTAACCACGTTCCATCCGGCTTTCTGACCTGAAGGAGTACCGAAAGGGTATCGCGGTAGAGGTATTCACGTCCTTTTATTTTGTCGTACAAAGAGGTTGCCTGACCTTTGGCGTTGAACTGCATCCGAAACGTGGTATTCTCCCAAACAGCCTGCGCCCAAAGGATATCAAGAGGGAGGAAGAGAAGGGGAAGGCAGAAAAAAAGAGGGAGTAAAAGTCGTTTCATAAAATGGATGAAAGCAATTTTATTACAGAAGAGCGTGTAAAATACGACAACAAAATAGGGGTTCAAAATGCGATTCTGAAGGTGAGAAGCAGATAATACATATGTGTAAACCTTTTAAAAATAATGGAATAAGGTTTTTGGCACGAAAAATGTACATCATATTGTATAGGCGGGCTTCTAAAAGCCAAAGCCTTCTGTTTTTCCTTACCCAATCCTATTATCCATGAAGAATATTGCAATAGGCGGGCTTATTTCTGCCATCGCTACCTTTATGTGGGGCTTTGTTTTTTGGGCTACACCCATTAGCCAGCCTTCCATGAAACACACCACATCTCCACAAAATACTGCCATACGTGAGGCATTGAAAGACAATTTGACAGAGACGGGAACCTATTTTGTGCCAGATCAAATGCACGATATGGAGGGCTTTATGGCCCAACACCGTGAAGGCCCATTGGCCACTATTCATTTTCAAAAGGAGGGCGCCGAGGCTATGGGGGCTGGTGTGATGCTGAAGGGAATACTGCACATGCTGTTGGTTTGGTTGTTTGTGGGCTGGCTTTTGGCATTACTCCCTCCATTGGATACCTATGCGAAAAGATTTCGTACTGTACTGCTTTTCGGTGTGGCTTCGGCAGTATGGAGTACGTTGGGAATGCCCATTTGGTATTTCCAACCTTGGGCTTATTGGCTCATGACGTGTGTGTATGATTTAGGAGCTTGGGCGATTGCAGCGGCTATTTTGGCACATTTTGTAAAACCTGAAAAGGTCTAAGCGGGCAAAAAAGCATAAAAGGTCTGTCCATAGGGTAGGCCTTATTAAGGTCATCGCCCACTAAACAAGGGAACGAATCGGAATCCAGAGGTCCTCTTCCGCCAAAGGGTCTTGGGGATTGTAGCCCTCTTGGAGCACTTCGAAGTGGGGACGGTCGTCGGTGGTATAGCCCGATTGGGGCATCCATTCCACAAAAATTTGATGTGCGGTTTTGGGAAAAGTATGTGCCGGACCTATATGTCGGAAAACGGCATAAAGTCCACCGGAGAGGTGTAAAAACGACATATCAGGCGGTAGAGTGCCTTTGGTAGAGACCTCGACAGCAGCCCATTTTGTAAAGATAGCCTTGGGGTTTAGCTCGGCATAAGACCAGTTTGGTGCATATTGCTGAAGGGAATACAAGAGTGCATCGGTACGATGTGGAATCTGGTTACGTTTCGGCATAAAACTATGCCAAAGTGTTGCGGTTTGGTCTTCAATAAAACTCATCTGCCGGAAATTACCAGCCAGAAGAAAGGCTTCTCGTTGAACAATTTTCGGGTCTATCATGGCATAGGGATTTAGCGTCTTTTTTTGGTCTTTTTAGTCAATTGCTCGGCCAATCGCCACCTCACCATCCGTTCAATTAAATCCCAAGGCAATGGATGGTCTAAGGTAAATTGTACAGAACCTTTGCCTCTTTTATACGAGGCCAAGTCTGCCTCAAATGCTTTTAGGCCGGAGGGTGCAGGGTAAAACCCAATATGGTGGGCATATCCAGCAAAATGTACCAGATTCCCATTCAATACAAAGGTTGGGATGCCGTAAGAAATGGCTTCTGTGGCTTCTGGCACAATATTCTGGATAAACGCACGTAATTCCTGCAAAAGAACTTGGGTACTTTCGGGGAATTGACGGATATAGTCGTCAATAGAATTGGGTTTGTGTATCATATGGGCGTAATTCATCTAAAAGACGAAATTAAGGTTTCTATGCCCGTCATCCAAATAGAGGTGCAAAAGCATTATTCCGAAAACAATATGCTTAGCCGCCTTTGTACAAAGGATATTTTTGCATTGATATAAGGGCCATCTGTTAGCCGCTACGTGACAATCATTTGGACAAGTTATCCAGGACAACAGTTTAAATTGACCTTTAACCCCACGTTATTCTTGCAGAAAAACCGCAAGGTCTTCTGCTTCATCCACCAAAATTTGTTCTTGGTGTTTTGTCGGGATATATCGCCCACAATAATCCGGTTGGAGGGGCCATTTTCGGTGTCCTCGGTCTATCAGGATGGCCAATTGCACGGAACTTGGTCTGCCGTTTGGCTTAATGGCTTCGAGGGCTGCCCGAATAGTGAGGCCGGAGAACAACACATCATCTACCAATAAAATGTCTTTCCCCTCGGTTGGGGGAAGAAAAGGGAGTGGTTCTATCCGTGCAGATAAAGGTTGGTAGCGGTAAGGGTTAACTTCCAAGGCGCGAACTTCGGGTCGGACGCCAGTAATTTCATGGATGGCTGTTGCAAAACGATGTGCTACCACCAAACCACGAGGCACAATACCTACAAGGAGCAAATTTTCGGTTCCGCGATTGCGCTCTACAACTTCATGCGCCATGCGGGCAATCATGCGTTGAACAATGGAGGCAGGGATAAGTAGGTTTCTAGACACGTTTATCATTTTCTGTTGGTAGAAATATCCTCGATAAACTACAACAGAAGAGAGTCCCAAAAGACGGAAAATCTGCAATAATTGGCGGATTATACGATTTAGACGAGGCGTGTCAGAGAAAATAGGAGGGCTTTAGTCAATGCCTTATTGGAACATCGCTTTAATACTGCCCCATGTACGCCGGATGGCTGTGGGGAAGTAATTGACATTTAGAATAGAACTGGTCGTCGTTGTGCCGTCCTTTTCGATAATGCGTAACCGATATTGTACTTGTTCGGATGATTGGGCGGCGTCTTTATACAAGTCTGTGTCGCGGTATTGATAGGATCGGGAGCCATCAGCCGTAAGGCGCTTAATTTCCCGAAAGCCATTTTCAAAACGAGATTTGCGTTCTAAAATATACTCTCGAATCGGCTGGTCGTCCGAGACTTGCCAAAGTATGGTGACTTCCTCATTCTGGAATCGCCCCTCGAATCGGGTTAATGAAACGCCGAAAACGGAGAATCCACTGCCCAATGTGCTTAGAAAGAATATGATCAAGAGGTGTTTCTTCATTTCGGGTGGTAAATTACGGCAAATAGGGTGCATAAAGCAAGCGCCTCTTGCATACCTCAATTTGAAACCAAGCCTTTCCGAGAGCGGAACTCGCAGTTTTCGCGTTTGCAATGTCCGTACATGTGCAGGGCATGGTGTGTGATCTCGAAGTTAAGAATTTGAGCCACCATTTCTTGAATGGCCTGAATGCGTGGATCGCAGTACTCCAAAACATGGTTGCAGTCTAAACAAATCAAATGGTCGTGTTGGCGATAACGGTATGCACCTTCATATTTGGCTTGATTTTGGCCAAATTGGTGTTTAACCACCAGATTAGAGGCCACTAAAAGTTCGAGCGTATTATAAACCGTTGCCCTGCTGATGTTGACCCCTCTCCCCTTTAGGTGTACATACAGTTCATCGGCATCGAAATGATCATTCAGTTTGTAAATTTCTTCCAGAATTGCGAAGCGTTCCGGCGTTTGTCGTTGGTTTCGCTCTTTCAAAAATGCTCGGAAGTGCTCGCGAATGTTCACCATTCGTGCTTCTTGTGGATTTTGGGGAGGATTTTCCGGCAATGTCATAGCGCAAAATGCGTTGGCGTATGTGTAATTCAAAAGATCGTATCGGCATAAAAAAATATAAACGGCCAAGATTGTCTTACGTTCCAAAGATAACTTGAACATCTTGCCAAATTGTCTCGTTCAACTCCGCCAAAGGTGCTCGTCCATCAATTTTAAAGAAGCGTTTTGGTTCTTGAGCGGCCAGGGTTGCGTAGGCATGACGTACCCTATCGAAAAAATCGTTGCCGGCTTGCTCTATGCGGTCTTCATCACGGGTTCCACGTCGTGATGCGGCCAACTCAAGCGGTACATCTACCCAGTATGTGCGTGTCGGGATTAAGCCATTTGTGACGGCAAGTTGGAACTCTTGCACCCATTTGGGATCGGCGAGGCGGCGTCCAAAGCCCTGATAAGCAATGGTAGAGTCAAAAAAGCGGTCGCAAATGACCACTTGTCCGGATTGTAATGCTGGCGAAATAACCATTTCGCACAATTGTCGCCGAGCGGCAGAAAAAAGGAGCATCTCTGCAAAGGGTACAATTTGCGAAGTGGATTCCAATAAGATAGACCGGATCTTTTCGGAGACCTCAGTTCCGCCCGGCTCACGGAGCATCAACACTTCTGTACCTTCCGCCCGTAGTCTTTCCGATAGGGCATGAGCCAAGGTGGTTTTACCAGAGCCGTCTATTCCTTCAAAACTGATAAACATAGTTGTTGGAAATTGCATGTGCGTGCGTTATGATCGCGGTGCATCACCACACGTTACATTAACCCATAACACACAAAGGATTTACGTTTTGTCTTTAAGTAGTGCCAATTTTGTGCCGAACATGGCTGCAGGTATGTAGCCAACGATGGTAGATAGCATCAACCAGACGGGATGAGGGAGCATGGCCATATTGAGCAAGGCGCCCACAAGCAAGACTCCACCACAAATTAGACCCAGTGTTCGACCGGAGGACGGGCATATACGTGTAGAGATATACCCAGCCGCCAAAGAGGAGAGTAACCAAAAACACAACATCACCACCAAGACATAAACAGGCAAACCCGCAACATAGGACGTTAAGGCGACGGGGTCTTTCAGGTTTAGGTTGGCGGGTGGTGGGGCTAAGTAGCCAGCGAGGGCATCGCCAACCGAAACGATGAGGATGGCAGACAATAGTCCTGCAAGTGCGGCCAATACTTTTTTTGCCATGTCGGAGTGTTTTTGGCGTTAGGTTAGCGGGTCAAAGATACGACTTTGTGGACAGTATTGACCACCATATTGTACATTGTTCTTGGTCGCAAAAACCACTTGTCTGTTCTATTCAGGGTTTGGTCGAATAAAAAAGGGCTTTTATAGCAATTGAAAGGCGTTTTTGTAACCTGCAATTTAGATTAACCGTAGGCAATGAAAAAATTGGCAAGGATGTTGAGAAAGAAACAGATAAATCACTGAAAACTGTAAACCACTACGACCATGACAACTTCCTATTCTGCTTCGTTGGATGCCTTTGCAGGCTCCGCAATGACCCTCCTCTTTGCACGCTACTTGGCTGGCCAGATTTCGGAATCCGCTTGGAACAAGTTGATGGGTTTTATGGATTCTGAACGGCTATCCAAGCAAGAACGCGATGCCTTAGTCGCTTCTGTGAACAAAGCATTGGCGGAAAAGAAAACGCCATCCGACCGAAATGAGTGGCAACGAGGCATGATGGGAATGGCTGCATAAACGAAAATATTACTTCCTTTTGGTGTTTGGGTGAGAAAAGCCGTTGGAACCGTAAAACGTCCGGCGGCTTTTTCGTATAACCAAAAAAGCTCCGCTCTTGGAGGGTAGAGCGGAGCTTCTCTTTGGAGGATCTTTAGGAGGGATTGAGGTGGCTCATTTAGATGTAAGTACCCAGTCTAAATAAGAGAGGTTTTATTTTTTGTCTAAGTACTTGTAATCTATAAGCTTATTAAATAATCAATCATCCAATGTGAAAAACCAATCACTTGCTTCAGTTCTTTAATCCAACATATTCCGATTAATCCATCATATTCCGAAGAAACGACGGATTGTCGTCATCGCGTCTTGGTTGTGCTTTTTTAATAGGGCGATCTTCGGCACTTAGGCGCAGGATTTTCATTGCCGGACTACGTTCATCGGATGTTGTACCAGGAGGAGTCTCTGCCTTTGGTTCCGCCGGATTGGTTCCGAGTCTGCGTTGATAAGCTGGAACATCCAAATCTTTGAGGGCCTGTTCACCTTTATATGCTGGAACGGTATGGTAGAACTCCCTGCGAGGCAAGGTTTCAGTTCGTGGCACATGTTGTCCAGAGGTGGGAGGCTCCTGTATTTGTTGTTGTACGGTTGGCTGTTCGGTTGGTACAACGGGCGGAGCAACTTCTGCCATGGGCACTTGTGGCTGAGCGGATTCTGCCTGCACTTCCTCGAAGCGGGTTGCCACCACCGTTACGCGCAAATCATCCCCCATTTCTTCGGAGACCACCATACCAAAGATGATTTCGTCTTCTCCGATATCGTCTCCCACTTCTTTTTTGATGATTTCGGTGGCGAGGGTTGCTTCTTTGATCGTAAGCGACCGACCTGCGGTGATGTTGACAAGCACGCTTTTTGCATTTCGGATCGAAAGTCCATCAAGCAATGGGCTTCTGATGGCCGATACAGCCGCTTTTTCGGCGCGGTTTTCACCAGATGCGACGGCGGAACCAATCAGAGCCATGCCTCCGTCTTTCATAATCGTCTTAACGTCGGCAAAATCTAGGTTGATGAGGCCGTGTGTGGTGATGAGGTCGCTAATGCCGCGCGTAGAATTATAGAGGACTTCGTCCACTTTGGCCAAGGCAACCTCGACTGGTGTATTGGTTTCAATAACATCCACAACACGATCGTTCGGAATGACGATCAGTGCATCTACGTATTGCTTTAAGGCTTCGATGCCTTGCATGGCAAATTGCATACGTTTACGTCCTTCAAAAGCGAAGGGGCGGGTTACGATGGCAACCGTTAGGATGTCCATTTTGCGGGCAATTTGGGCTACAGCCGGAGCACCTCCAGTTCCGGTTCCGCCACCCATTCCTGCCGTGATAAAAACCATGTCGCACCCTTTAAGGGCCTGTTCGACCTCCTGACGGGCCTCCTCGACGGCTTGTGCCCCAATGTCTGGGCGAGCCCCAGCACCGAGACCTTTGGTCAATGAGCGACCTGCCTGAATTTTAACATGGGACTTGTTGGCCATCAGGTCTTGGGCATCGGTATTAATGGCCACAAATTCGATCCCTTTGATCCCTTGCTTGGCCATGTTGTTCAGGGCATTGCCGCCGCCGCCGCCCACGCCGATGACTCGAATTACGGCGTCTTTGTTCATTTCGTCCCCCACATAGGAGAACATGCTACTAATCGGGTTGTTCGGACGCTCTTCCCCCGTTGAGCGTGTGTTATTGGTATTCATACTCCCTCCAAAGAAACAATATATTTTGCTGATGTATCAGCTAATTCTCAAATGTTATAAAGTAGTTTAGGTTGTTGTTTTTGGTTTAGAACTCGCGAAACCAAAGCTTCATGCGATCCCAGATTTTTTGTGTTTGGCTTTCTTCTTGTCCATCGTTTTCCTCGGTGGCCTCCAACCCACGCGAAGAGAACGCGACGCCGCCGATGGTTTCTGGTTTTAGGCCATACAATGTAAGGCCAACGGCTGTTGCATATTTTGGATTTTGGACCTCATCCACCAATCCTCCACCCAGCCCAACAGGTCGGCCAATACGCGCCGTATTCATGCTCAGTACTTCCATAGCAAGTTCTGCCGTTCCCGGAATTTGAGATCCACCTCCGGTGAGTACAATGCCTGCCATGTGTCTTCCATGACCACTTCGTTTTATTTCGATTTGAACAAACTCAAGGATTTCTTCAAGTCGAGGTTGGATAATTTGGGCAAGCGTGCTTTGGCGGATACGTTTTTCGGTGTACTCCCCTATGCCGGGGATAACGATTTCCACCTCTTCGTCTATAAATTCTGCAATCGCTTGGCCAAATTGCCGTTTAAGTTGCTCAGCATGTTCCCGCATAACGCCAAGCCCTTTCCGGACGTCATCGGTCACTTTATTGCCCGCTACCCCAATGACGGCGGTATGGCGTATGGTATTGTCCTCGAAGATGGCCACATCCGTCGTCCCGCCACCAATATCCACCAAGACAACACCGATTTCTTTTTCCTCTGGGTAGAGTACGGCATGTGCCGATGCCAGAGGTTCGAGTACAATGTCTGCGACTTGATAACCAGCACGTTCTACACAGGTAAAGATGTTTCGTGCAGCCGTTACCAATCCAGAAATGATATGGACATTGGCTTCCAGACGTACACCACTCATGCCCACAGGGTCTAACACGCCGTCTTGGCCATCCACAATAAATTCTTGTGGAACCACATGCAAGATACGGCGATCTGCGGGAAGAGCCACATGTGTGGTGTCTTCCAATAATCGGGCGACATCTTTGGGGCTAATGATGCCATTTTTGTTGGAGATCGTCACCACGCCTCGGCTTTGGAAGCTTTGGATATGGTCTCCTGCAATGCCCACAACCACGCTTTCTACTTGTACACCAGCAGCATGGGCTGCATCATTTACGGCTTTCCGTATGGCTTGGACGGTTTTATCAATATTAACCACAACCCCGCGATTTAGCCCTTCGGAAGGGGCCTCGCCTAAGCCTAAAATATTTACACGACCCATTTCATCGGGAGCCGCCACCACAGCGCAAACTTTGGTGGTTCCGATGTCTAAGCCAACTACAATTCGCTCTTGCATGGTTTGCATTATTTTGTCTGATGATGGCATCAGGTAATATAAAAAATTATAGTACTAAACTGTTATTTCTGCTCATTTTGTTCTTTCGTCACCACCTGTCCTTCCCATCGCAGGTCTATTTCACGTACCTCTTTTTGGGGGTAAGGCAAAACCGATTGATCCCAAAAGGCTTTTAAGGTATGTAATCTTTCTTTAAAATTACTTTTACCAAGTTCTATTTTGGCTGGAATGCTCTGGTTAATAGAAGCGGTTCTGCCAACGATTCTTCCATCTGGACGTAAGGTTAACGATGCAACAAGCGCCGTAACGTTTGGAGGCAGTTTTGCAAGTGCATCGGCCAAAGCCAATAATGTTCCATTTGGAACCTTTGTGCCCGGTCTATAAGGCGGGGTGGCTCCAGAAACAGGTAACACATCAAAACTTGCTCCTCGTTTCCAGTTCATCGGATAGCCAAGTTCGTCCAGATAATATTGTGGGACGCCATCGCGGTTTAAGACCAAGAGAACGGGTTGTTTTTCGATGATTTCGACTTCAACCGTTCCGTTCAAGCCTTTTGATACAGAGGCATCTTTAACCCAAGGATGGCTTTTTGCCCAAAGTGCAACCGAATCGGAAGCGACTTCAGAGAGCTTAATTTGCCCATCGGTATATGGGATCAATTTCCGCAGTTCTGTCAGGTCTGCATGTTTTGTATTGGTAAATTCTAAGCCACGGAGGGTGACGACGTTTTGCCAAAAAAAGAGCAGTATAAGAAAGAACAGGGCGAGAACACCGCCGACGATCCAGATCGTGCGACTCCGAAGCCATTCTTGTACGTTAAAGCGTTTGGTTGGCAATTCTTCTGTAACCGCAATTTCCGGTGGAACGATACGGCGATTGCCTAAATGTGCGGGACGTGGCCTAAATGCCTCAAACGGATCCTGTGCCATCGGGTTCTCCGTTTGAAATCAGTTGCAAGAAGGCTTCGCCATATCGCCAAATATCGCCAGCGCCCATTGTGATGACCACGTCATCGGGCTGTGTTAGTGTTTTCAGGTATTGCGGCAGTTCTTTTTTGTCTTCTACATAATGTACATGACGATGGCCATAATGCTTCGCCAAGTCTGCAATAAGCTCGCCTGTTATACCGGGTCTCGGTGCTTCGCGCGAGGGGAAAACATCGGTGACCACCAAGAGGTCTGCATTGAAGAAAGCGCGTGCAAATTCTTCTTTAAAGTCCTCGGTTCTGGAATACAAATGGGGTTGAAAAACGGCAACAATCCGCTTGGTACGCCATCCCTCGTTTGCAGCTTTCAATGTCGCTTTTACCTCGGTGGGGTGGTGTGCATAGTCATCAATAACGTGGATACCGTTTGCAATTCCTTTTAACTGGAATCTGCGTTGTACACCGGTGAACTTGTCTAAGCCGGCTGCAATGGTCTCGAACGGCATTTCCATTTCGAGACCGACGGCAATCGCAGCAAGGGCATTTCGGACGTTGTGTATGCCGGGAACGTGTAGGTTGATTTCGCCCAAAAAGTTGTCATTATGCCAAACGCCAAAATGCTGCTCCATGCCTTCTTTACGGATTTCGTCTGCACGGATATTGGCTTGGCGTGCTGTTCCATAGGTTACAACGGGGCGGTCTAAATTACCCAAAATATCCTGAACATTTGCATCATCCAAACACGCAATTACCCGTCCAAAGAAAGGTACTTTATTGGCATATTGCGTAAAGGCATCTTTGATGTCGTCCAGATCGGCATAAATATCCAAGTGTTCCGCCTCAATATTGGTAATCACGGCAATAATGGGTGTAAGGCGCAAAAACGTCCGGTCGTATTCGTCCGCTTCAATGATAATAATGTCGCCCTCGCCAGAGACAGCGTTAGACCCAAAAACCGAGACTTTTCCACCTACAATAATGGTCGGGTCAAAGTCGCCTTCCGAGATGACCAAGCCTGTTAGAGAAGTCGTTGTGGTTTTTCCATGCGTTCCGGCAATACCAATGCCATATTTCATCCGCATAAGTTCCCCCAACATCTCTGGACGACCAATCAAGGGGATTCTTAGACGAATGGCTTCTTGGGTTTCAGGATTTTCTTTTACTTTTACGGCAGAAGAAAAGACCACGACATCCGCCCCTACCACATTTTCGGCAAAATGGCCTTCAAAAATCTTTGCCCCACGTTTTTCTAACCGTTTTGTGGTTTCCGAAGAAGAGAGGTCGGAGCCTGATACCTCAAACCCGCGCGAAATCAAAACTTCGGCAATGGAACTCATTCCGATCCCACCAATTCCAATCATGTGGATTCGTTTGATACGGCCTAATGGTTTTTGTTTGCGTCTGGGTCGTGGCATGGTTGGCGTTATGTTAAGGATTGTTTTTCTGAATGGATTCTCGATTCAAGGAATGAGGTTTATAATGTCTTTTGCGATGTCTCGTGCGGCATTGGGCTTGGCCAATTGGAGGGTTGCCAAGCGCATTTGGTTGCGATCCGCCGGTGTTTCGAGCAAACGTTGTATGGTGGCTAAAAAGCCATATTCGGTTTGAAGGTCGGCTTCGGACAACACCTGAGCTGCTCCAGCTTTTTCCATGGCGCGGGCATTTTTGGTCTGGTGATCCTCGGCCACATGTGGCGAGGGGATCAATAGTGCCGGACTTCCGGTCACCATCAGTTCGCTACAAGAAATTGCACCAGCTCGACAGACGACCAAATCCGAGGCAGCATAGGCAAGTTCCATACGGTCTAAGTATTTTAGCAATCGGAGTCTTGGGTGTGTGGGCACCTCGGCCAGCAGCCGTTCATACCATTGTTTTCCCGTTTGCCAGATGAGGTAAAGGTTTTCATCGTTCAACAAGGCATCGTAGGCCCTTTGCATGGCTTTATTCAAAACCGGACTGCCAAGTGAACCGCCGAACATGAGTAGGACGGTTGCATTTTCGGGCAAATCCCAATGTTTTCGGGCGGTGACACGATCTGGATTTTGAAGTATTTTTCTGGTCGGGTTTCCGCTGAGCACACATTTATCGGCGGGGAAATAGTTTTTTGCTTCCTCAAAAGCTACATGGATGCGTTTTGCCTTTTGCCCCAGTAGTTTATTGGTAACGCCCGCATACGCATTTTGCTCTTGGAGTACAATGGGCTTGCCTTGTAAAGTGGCCATACGGAGGACCGGTCCAGAGACATATCCTCCTGTCCCGACCACCACATCGGGATCAAAGCCTTTTACGAGTCGCCAACTTTGAATCAAGCCCGCCGCAAGTTTAAACGGGAATTTTATGTTCCGCTTCAGGCTTTCTAAACTCAAAGACCGCTGAAGTCCAGAGACGGTAATGGGGTGGATGTCGTATCCGGCTTTGGGGACGGCTTCCCACTCTATTCGGTCTTTAGTTCCAGCAAAGGCAATCACGGCATCTGGTACTAAGTCCTTGAGGGCATCTGCGATGGCGATTGCGGGATAGACATGGCCGCCCGTTCCACCACCCGCCAATAAAATTCTCATGGGTCTGCTCATGTGGATTTGGTTTTCGGCGCACGTTTACCGGGCGCAAATCGTTGTCCGGCGATGTTTAACAGTACCCCAAGCATCATACCGGTAATGATAAGCGAGGTCCCACCCCAAGAAACAAAGGGGAAGGGTAAGCCTGTAACAGGCATTAATCCAATATTTACACAAACATGTACCAAGCCATAAAGCCCGATAGAGAGGGTGATCCCCATGGCCAAGAAAAAGCCCAAGGGGTCGGGAGCGTTTCGGGCAATGTGCATAAATCCACGATATAGAATGATGCCCAGCATGGTGAGAATAAACAATGCGCCCAACATGCCGTATTCCTCGGCGACAATGACAAAAATAAAGTCACTATATGCCGATGGAATCCAGTCTTTTTGGGTGCTTTTGCCCGTGCCTTTTCCTGTAAGTCCACCATTTGCAACGGCAATTTGCGCCTGCAAAATTTGAAAAAGTTCGCCCCTTTCGTCAAAGACCGACCGTTCGTCTGTATGGGTAAATAAGTGTATGCCCAGATAGCTCTCCACCCTTTCGGCACGTGCTGGGAATAGGAGTAACATAACCAGCGCGAGGCTTAGTCCAAGCCCCAATAATCCACCCAAATGAACCAATTTCATTCTACCTACAAATCCCATGACGAGAATGGTCAACAAAAGAACCAATGCCGTAGAAACGTTTTGCGCACCAATCAGAATGGTAATGACAACGCCCCAGAGCATGACGGGCATAAATCCTCTTACAAAGTGATGGATGTACAACTGTTTACGGGTCAGGAGTACCGCCACATGGACAATTAAGGCAAAACGGGCGATGTCGGAAGGACGAAATCCGAAGATTGCCCTCTTTGCGCCACCTTGCCAATTTCCTTGCACCAAAACCCAGACCAATAAAATCACCGAAGTGATAATGCCCAGCTTGCTAAGGCGTGCTACTACGTGGTAGTCTAACTGACTGAAGACCACCATTGCCCCTAAAGCCAATGCCAACCGGATAACATGCTCGAATAACAAGCCTTCAGTTGTGGTTTCGCTGGAGGCTGCCAAATAAGCGGTTGCACTATATACGGCTACAATTCCGACCAAACTGAGTGCCAGCACAGCCCCCAAAATGGCCCTATCCAATCTGGTTGGATGCCATGTAACCGTGGGCCAATTCATGAGATTAGGCAAGCGGTTTTTGAGTCCGGTCAATATGTTTCCGTTGGGAATGGTCATGCGTCATTAAAGTTTTTGAACCGTTTCCTTGAAAACGTCTCCACGGTGTTCATAATGCTCGAACAAATCGAAAGAGGCACAAGCTGGGCTTAGGAGTACCACTTCGCCTGTTTTGGCCATTTGGTGCGCAAGCGAGACGGCATCCTGCATATTGGCTGCAAAGTGTGCTTCTGGCGCAACGCATCCTAGTTCATTGACCACCTTATGGCCACTTTCTTCACCAACACCAATCACAACCCGTACTTTTTCTTGAATCAATTTATGCAAAGGGAGATAGTCATTTCCTTTGTCGCGTCCACCCGCTAAAAGGATAATGGGTTCCGTGAAACTTTCTAACGCATACCAAACGGCATTAACATTGGTGGCTTTAGAGTCGTTATAGTATTTTACGCCATTTAATTCCCGCACAAATTCAAGACGGTGGGCAACCCCCTCGAAGGTGGAGAGGCTCTCGCGTATGACCTCTGAACGAATTTCCATAACCCGTGCTGCAACTGCTGCGGCAAGCGAATTATAGAGGTTATGGCTTCCTCTGATGGAGATTTCTTCCGGTTGCATAAGCACCTCCTCTTGGCCTTCGATTCGGAGAATAAGGTTGTTGTCTCGTAAAAAAGCGCCTTGGGACACTTCGTTTGTAATACTGAACCCAAGTGGTGTGAAGCTGGCCTTTGGGTCTAATTGCTCGAAATGGGCGATTAAAAGCGGGTCATCAGCATTATAGACCGCATAGTCCCCAGCTTCTTGATTTTGGTGAATGCGGTATTTGCTGTGTGCATAACGCTCAAATTGGTATTGATAGCGATCTAAGTGATCGGGTGTGATGTTGAGCATTACACTGACTTTTGGCCTGAACCGATCAATATGATCCAATTGGAAACTGGAAACTTCCAGAATTACCGTTTGGGTTTCGTCTAATTGATCGGCCATATCCGAAAAGGGAACGCCTATATTTCCCCCCACAAAGGGTCGTCTGCCTGCCTTTTCAAACACATAACCCGTAAGGGTAGTGGTGGTTGTTTTACCGTTGGTTCCGGTGATAGCAACGATGGGGGCTTTACAAAACCACGAAGCCACCTCGATCTCGGAGTAAACGGCAAGTCCTTTTTCAAGGGCCTTTTGGACCAGCGGGGCAGTTGTGGGAACGCCGGGGCTGATCACTACCCAGTCGGCGGCAAGTGCCCGTTCGGAATGTCCTCCAAACTCGGAAGCGATGCCCATACCTGCCAAAGATTTTGTCAGACCTTGGGTATCGGCACTGCGATCGGTCAAAAAGACATTGGCGTCATGTCGTGCCAACAATCTTGCAACCGAAAGTCCACTTCGTGCAGCTCCTATAACGGTAATATTTTTATGGGCAACATTCATCTCGTTGGGTTTCGGTGGTTAACGGATGCGTAGGGTGAGCAAACTCATAATAACCGAGATGGCCGTAATGATCCAAAAGCGGGTGACGATTTTTGTTTCCTTAAGTCCCATTGCCTCAAAGTGGTGGTGCAGGGGGGCCATTTTGAAAATACGCCGTCCTTCGCCATACCGCTTTTTCGTGTATTTGAAGTAAGAGGTTTGTAGGATAACCGAAATGGTTTCCATAAAGAACACACTACACAATAGCGGGAGCAGAAGCTCGGTTTTAACCATCAAGGCCAAGGTTGCAATGGCCGCTCCGAGGGCAAGGGAGCCGGTATCGCCCATAAAAACTTGGGCAGGATGGCTATTGTACCACAGGAAACCCATACAAGCTGCCGCCAATGCTGCCGCAAATACGGTGAGTTCACCCGCCCCTGGAAGGTGTAGAATGCCCAAAAAATTAGCATATTTGGCATTTCCGGCAACATAACTAAAGACCACCAAGCCGGCCGCAACAAAAGCACTCACTCCGCCGGCCAAGCCATCCAATCCGTCAGTCAGGTTTACGGCATTGGAGACGGCCATCATGATAAAGACGACGACGCCCAGATAGACCAACCACCCCATGTCAAACCCCAAAGTTGCCGCCAAGGTGTCGGGGAAATAATCGAAAACACGATCTTTTACAAAGGGTAAGTTGGTAATCGTCTGCACATTTTCGTTCGATTTTTCGAATGGATTGTGGAAGTACAAAACATATCCCACCACCAAGCCGATGCTAAATTGTCCTGCCAGCTTGGTACGTCCGGCAAGACCCGCTTTATTTTTCTTTACAATCTTGATGTAGTCATCAGCAAAGCCAAATCCACCCATCCAAAGGGTTGCAAGCATTGCCAAAATAATCCCCATTTCGGCGATCGCTCCCCAGAGCAATGTAGCCCCTAAAACGGAGGCCAAAATAATGATACCGCCCATGGAGGGCGTTCCACGTTTGTGCGAATGATCTACCGCACCTGCATCAACCCCACTTCGCACGGTTTCGCCAAACTGTCTTTGCTGCAACCAACCAATCATTCTTTTGCCAAACAGCAAAGAAATCAAAAGTGCTGTTACAGCTGCCAAGGCTACCCGAACCGTGATGAAGTGAAACATCTGGAATCCGGGTGGTTGATAGGTTTGCTCCAGCCAAATTAAAAAGTAGTACAACATGCCGTTGATTTTGGTTTTCCGGGTGTGTTAGGAGGTTTGTTTAATTTGGAAAGCATCATAAACTTCTTCTCGGTCGTCAAAATGATGCTTGGTGGTGCCAAGTATCTGGTAGGGTTCATGCCCTTTGCCTGCGACCAAAACCACATCGTTTGGTTGGGCATGATGAACCGCGTATCGGATGGCTTCTCGTCTGTCCGTTCGCCAAATGGCTTGTTGTGGATTTCGGAAGCCGCGTCTGATGTCGTTTATAATCTTTTCAGGGTCTTCTGTGCGCGGGTTATCGCTGGTCACCACCTGAAAGTCGGCGTATTGTTCTGCAACTTGCCCCATTACAGGTCTTTTTTGAGGGTCACGGTCTCCGCCACATCCAAATACACACCAAATTTTTCCGTTTTGGTGCTTTACCGAGTGAATGGTTTGTAACACATTTTCTAAGGCATCTGGTGTATGGGCATAGTCCACAATGGCCGTAATATTGTTGTTAAAGACCTGTTGCTCAAATCTCCCGGGAACTGGTGGTGCGTTTTGTAGCACACCCAGAATCTCGGATGGGGTAAAGCCAAGCGCTAAGCCCACGCCGTAAGCCGCCGTCAGGTTATACGCATTAAAACGGCCTACCAAACGGAACTTGCATACATGACCGTCAAGATTTAAAGACAAGCCAGAAACGGTATCGGCGAGGATTTCGAATCGGATTTGGCTATTCTTATGTGCGCCATAGGTGATGGTACGCGCTGCGGTATCGCGGATCATGTGTAGCCCTTCTGGATCGTCCGTGTTGGTGAGGGCGATTGCACTTTCAGGCAAGTCATCAAAGAGTTTTTTCTTGGCCGCTCGGTAGGCTTCTACCGTTTTATGATAGTCTAAATGGTCGTGTGTTAAATTAGAGAAAACCGCTACATCAAAATCTTGTCCTACAACCCGATATTGGTCTAATGCGTGAGAGGAGACTTCCATAACGGCATATTTGCATCCGGCGGAAACCATTTCTCTGAGGAGGGCATTGAGTTTAACCGCCGATGGTGTGGTATGGGTTGATTCGATGACCTCGTTGCCAATTCGATAAGAAATGGTTCCGATCAAGCCTGTTTTTTGTCCTAAGCCTTCTAACAAATGGTGGAGCAGCCAAGTTGTAGTGGTTTTGCCATTGGTTCCTGTCACCCCGATGATGGCTAAGGAGGAGGCTGGATGGTGCCAGAGTGCTGCGGATAAGGCCGCCAATGCACGTCGGCTATCCGAAACGAGGGCCATATGAACCCCGTTGGGTTCCTCGGTAGGCAAGGTTTCGCAAACAATACCAGAAGCACCATTCGAGATGGCTTTCGGAATGAACAAATGTCCATCGGCTTCACTTCCTCGAATGGCAACAAAAAGGTGATCTGAACCAACTTCGCGGCTATCATCCGAGACTTGGGTAATGCAAAACTCCGATTCTTTACCGTAGGTAGAGGCAATCAATAAGCCCTGCTCCCTTAGCACGTCCAATGCGGCCTGCCAAGTCATAAAGGGGGTCATATGTGTATCACTTCTGTTCATTCGTAGCCAAAAATGGTTGCCGTTTGGGGTACAGCAGCGCCCGGATTGGGGTTTTGGGTGAGCACCCTTCCACCGCCTTTTAAGACCACCTTAATGCCACGGGCGGTTAGCCAATTCATCGCTTGGCGAGCATCCATGCCTCGGACGTCGGGCATTTCGGTCAGGGGCTTGGGTGATTCCTCGTTCAATGTTAGGGTGACGATGGCTCCTAACTTTTGTATGCTTCCTGCTTTGGGTTGCTGGCGCTCTACGGTTGCCCATGGGCTAGCGGTGGGTGCAACTTGGAATCCAGAGGCCATGAGGCGGGTAATCGCAACCGTTGCCGGAACGCCCATCACATTGGGAACGGGTGCTTCGGTTCGTTTGGGACTGTTTAGCATCGGGCTAAGCCGCCTGCTCACATTCGGAAGCAAGGGAACCAGTCTTTTGGCAATGTTTTTGAAAATAGGTGCTGCCGTTTCGCCGCCGTAGATATTGGTTTTCGGTTCATCTAAAACGATCATCATCACGGCTTCTGGTTGGTCTGCGGGGAAGAATCCTGCGAAAGAAGCACGATAATGACCATCGGTGTAAACCCCGTTGATGGTTTTGCGGGCAGTACCCGTTTTTCCACCAATCCTCAACCCTTGTATATATGCGGGATTCCCCGTCCCATTAGGTAGTTCTACGGCGCGTTCAAAGGCGTTTTCCCGAAGGCTCTTTGCTACTTGTGGGCTACAAAATTGGCGAACCATTTGTGGAGCGGCTTTCCATGTGGTGCGCCCATCTTGGAGCCGTCGTTCTTTTACCAGATAAGGCCGCATCAATTTACAATCATTGGCCAAGGCGGCATAAGCCATGACCATTTGCAAGGGCGAAACATTTACATTGTATCCTCGGCTCATAGAGTTTTTGGTAATCCTGTTCCATTTTCCGGGGCGAATTAGTGCCCCATTAGCTTCTCCGGGAAGATCCACCAGAGTGGCCTGGCCAAAACCCATAAACCGGAGGAACTGGTAAAAATCTCCATCTTTAATCTTCTCGGCCACTTGTCCAATACCAATGTTGGAAGAATGAACCAAGACATCAGCGAAACTTAGTTTCCCACGGGGGTGGTCATCCCGGACGATGTTGCCGTGAAAGTTCCACCGCCCACCGCCTGTTGCAAAAGAATCTCGGTAGGAAACCTTGTTTAGGGTCAATGCCGCCAAAGCAGGCATGAGCTTAAAGGTTGACCCCGGCTCAATCTGAGATTGGACAGCATGGTTAATTTGGGCACTGTTCGGATCCCAATTGGGGTTGATGACTCGTGAAGGCAGATTCGGATCGAAGGTAGGGACATTGGCCATGGCTAAAATTCCACCTGTTTTGGGATCAATAGCTATGGCGGTTCCCCAAGTTGCGCCTACACTTTCTACACCTTTCAGTAGTTCTTCCTCCAAAATGGTTTGCCATCCTAAGTCTAAGGTAAGGAGGAGAGACTCTCCATGGCGGGGTTCGATTACGGGGCCGTCCGAAATAGCTTGTTGACGAATAGTATAAGCGCCGTCGGGTAGTGCAATAGGGCGGCTTTTCTGAAGAGGGCGCTTCCCATCCTCGCCGGCCAAGAGCGTGTTATACAGTAGCTCTAAGCCAACTTTCCCAGCGCCATTTGCAACATATCCAAGCACATTACTGGCAAGAACACCATTGTTGTAGTGTCGCGACATGGTTTGTCTGAACATAAGTCCGGGTACGCCCCACCATTCAATTTTACGCTTTTGTTCTTCGGTAAGACGTTGGGCAATCAGGATATTGCGTTTGTTTTCGCCATTGCGGATTCTTAAAGCATAGTGCGCTTCAGGGCGGCTCGTTAATGCAGAAAGGTAGCGTATAAAACGCACCCGTTCTTTGTCGAAACTTAAAATCTGGTTGTTTTTTGGTAGTTTGATAGATGTGGTTATATCTGCATAAAGGTCGTACCGTGCCTCATTGACGGCAAGGGTACGGCCATCTCGGTCTAAAATAGCGCCTCTCATGGCAGGAATGACCTCCAAGGCATTGGCTTGCTCACGGCCACGGGTTCGTAACTCATCCCCTTTGAACCAGACAAGACGAACCATTTGCCCAAGAATAAGGATTGGCAAGATGCCCAGCAAGGCAAGTGTAACCGTCAAGCGGTTGAAGATTTGGTTTCTTATGTCAGCCATAGGTGGTTAGGCGGCTGGGGTTTCAATGTTTTCAGATAGTCCTTAAGGCATGAAACCAGACGGAGTTTATGGGTTTGTACCCACTTGCGGAATAAAAATGTCATCGGCATATTGGTAACCTTCAACCAAACCAAGTTGCTTTGCGGCTCCAATCAATCTTTGCGGATCGGTTATTTGGTCATATTCGCCATTTAACCGATTTCGTTCTAAGTGCAGGCGGATGTTTTCTTTTCTCAACTGCTGTACATGACTCAGAATACGTTGTGTGTCATAAACATGTCGGACATATAGTGTACCAATCAGGCCGAAAAGCAACATGAACAAGAAAAGAGACAAACTGCGGAAGTTGCCTGCTTTTTTGGTTTCTGCCTCGATCACCTCATCCGGAATGGCTTTGCTCCCACGGTTGGTGAGGTCGCCCCATGTAGGCAACGGCCCCGCTGCAATTTTGGGGCCAATGACAATGCCATCCGGTCCAATACCCCAACTCCGCTCTTCATCGGCCAAAGCACCCATGAATTTGCTTTTGTTAGTCTTTTTTTTGAACCGTTTGGTCATGGTGTTGGTGATTCTGTTCGTGCCACGATACGCAACTTTGCACTTCGGGCACGCGGGTTGGATTGAACTTCGCTATCGGTTGCGACAATGACTTTCGGTAAAACCGGTTGCCAAGGCGTTATCAGGTTTCCAAAGAAATCTTTATGTGCTACTCCCTCAAAGTTTCCAAATTTCATAAATCGTTTCACTGGGCGGTCTTCCAGCGAGTGGTATGT
Organism: Rhodothermia bacterium; assembly: GCA_017303715.1. Taxonomy (GTDB): domain Bacteria; phylum Bacteroidota; class Rhodothermia; order Rhodothermales; family UBA2364; genus UBA2364. The sequence continues at coordinate 54,080 of JAFLBZ010000028.1, forward strand.
AATGACCGCAAGCCTGCCGGTAGGTTTAAGTAGCGAAGGCGTTGCGGATAGCGCCGCCTCTAATACTTCTAATTCTCCGTTTACAGCAATTCGGAAAGCTTGGAAAACCCGTGCCAAGGTCTTGTGCTGTTCCGGGCCTTTAGAAACTTCCCGTATGCAGTTGGCAAACGCTTCGGTGGTTTCAAAAGGACGATGTTTTAGGATGTTACGCACGATCGCTACCGCTCTTTTTTCTTCTCCGTAGTTCCAAATAATCCGTCTTAGAGCTTGCTCGTCAAGATGGTTAATCCATTCAGAAGCTGGAGAACCGATATTTGGATCCATGCGCATATCCAATGGACCACTTCCTTGAAAACTAAAGCCCCGCGACCGATCATCCAGTTGGTGCGATGAAACCCCAAGGTCTAATAAAATGCCCGTTACTGTTTCGATACCTCGTTCTTGTAGTAATGCTTCGGTATTGCTAAAGTTGCCAAATAAGGCAAAAAAACGTGCATCATGGCCTAATCTTCCTTGGGCTTCTCTTAGCGCATCTGCATCTTGGTCTATCCCGATCACCCGCGCTTGTGGGCCTAAAAGATCCAATAAAGCTGCACTATGACCTCCACCGCCCAGCGTACCGTCAATATATACACCATTTAGATCTGTAATCAGGTTCGTACAGACTTCTTTACAAAGAACAGGGGCATGATACGCGGTTGCATATGGTTGTGGTGCGCCGACGTCCGTGCCTATGGTGTTCACCTTCCGGTTGCGCTTCATGAAGATCCTCTTTTACCCATCACCGTCTGAATGCGCATACCATATTGTGTATCTTCTTCTGTCAATTCGGCAGATAAAATTTCCGGATTCCAAATCTCAATGCGATCTAAAGCACCGAGGATGGTCACTTTGTCGGTGATTCCTGCAAACTCAATCAGCCGTTTAGAGATACTCACGCGCCCTTGTGCATCTAAGGTTTCTTCATCTGCCCAGCGGTACATGGAACGGAGCATGGCTCTTGTTTCTGTCTCGTATTGATTCAGGTTTTCAAACTCTTCGGCCTCTTTTCTATCCCAAACGTCTAAGGGGTACAAGTAGATACATTGTTCAATACCACGTGTGATGACAAATGTATCATTGGCGGCTGGGCTTAGGACACGGCGCATTTTCGCCGGAAGAGCTACGCGCCCCTTGGCATCTACTGAATAGTCTGCTTGTCCTTTAAAACCTGCCATATGAAGCCTTTTGGGAATTTGTTTTGGCTTGTCTCCCCATTTTTTGGGAATATCCCCCACATTTCCCCACAAGTGCAAACTATTAACTTTCAAAAGGAAATGCACGACATATTTTCAACATGACACAGGCGCTTATCCACATATGTGCTTCTTTTACATATTGTTCACATAATACTTTAGAATAAAGGTGATATTATAATCACCATTTTAAGGTTGAAATAGGTATTTAATTCACCTAAAAATTTTCAATAAAAAGGGTTTAGGCTTTATTTTTCGATAAAAGATCAAATTGTATGGGCGATAAACGATTGACGGAACGGCAACTTCAAGTGCTTGGTTTTGTTCGAGATTATATGCGGGAATACCAGAAGCCCCCTACTTTGAAGGAATTGGCGGGCTTAATGGGCATACAATCCACGAACGCGGTACACAAGGTTTTAGAAACGTTGGTGGAGAAGGGGTATATAGAGAAGGATGCGCGTGCTTCTCGCGGAATCCGGCTGATAGAGACACCAATGGAAGCAACTCCGGCTGAAGTTCCGATGCTCCCGATCATCTCTCGACCGCTGAGGGATCGGGCAGAATGGGCCGCACTTCGATATCGAACCATGGGGGTAGATGCCAATTTGTTGCGCAATGCACGAGAACGCGATTGTATTGTGGTTCCTGTGGGTGACGACGGTATGGCACGCGAAGGGATTCGGGCCGGAGATTGGGTGGTAGTGGAAACGGGCCCTTTGACAAGTTTCGGAAATGGGGAACTTGTTTTGGCAGTAGTTCGTGAGCGCTCAATTGTACGACAAATATTTGCAACCCGTTGGCAAGTGCAGTTGCGTCCATCGGAAAAACGCTATACCGAAGAGGTGTTCAATACGGCAGCAGCAGATGCTTACGTGGTTGGTCGGGTGGTCTGCCTGATTCGTCGCTACTAAGTTTGCGCTGTGATGCGATGATGCGCTGTGATGCGATGATGCGCTGTGATGCGATGATGCGCTGTGATGCGATGATGCGCTGTGATGCGGTCCTCTTGGGAGCGAGTGTGTTCCTACGTGGCTTAAGTCGTTTTAATTGGTGTAAATTTGTGCGTAGGTTTAAGGTACACGATAAGAAAATGGGGCGTGCGTCGTATCTTATTTGTCTTTAAACGGATTTACCGAAACCGAAAACAAGCCTGCTCGTTAAGGCAGTGATTTATACAAACGTAAAAAACCAATTTTGAGGTCACCCGTTTTGCCATATCAGCCGGAAGTTTTGTCTGCAGCTGCGGAAATAGATCGTCAACTTTCGCGGTTGTTAGACAATTTCTCTTCCGAAAACCAAAAACACAGGTTAGTGCGCTTGGAAAGTCCGGTGCAGGATGTGGATTTGTTTTCTTGGCTATCACACCAATCACACCACCAAAAACTTTTTTGGGGCGATCGCAACCGAGCCAGTATGGTGGCGGCGGTTGGGGTGGCGCATGCCATTGTCTCGGAGACGTCTGGATTCCCATTTCGCCGCATGGCAGAAGCCCAACGTTTGTTGCAAACAGAACCAGCTGCCCGCTTTTATGGTGGCCTCCGGTTTGAACATACGGTTCCGGATGAAGAATGGGAATTGTTTGGCCAGTTTAGCTTTTTTCTCCCTCGTTTCGAGATGATACGGGACGGCGAGACGCAAAAGTTGGCTTGTAACCTTGTTTTCCCAACCGATGAACACGAAATTGAAAAAATCAGGTCAGAACTAAGAACATTGGTTTTTCCAGAAGAACCGCTCGTCGGTGCGTTTTCCTTGCCGATCTCCCGTGAAAATGATCCCAAAGAACGGGGATGGCAGAAAAAGATACTTTGGCTTCTGGAGGCATTTACCAAAAAGGAATTACACAAAGTGGTACTGGCACGAAGGGCGGCATTTCGCTTTCCCGTAGCCCTTAATCCAGTTTTACTCCTCAAAAAACTGTACGAGTGCAAGCCCGATTGTTTCCACTTTTTCTTTCAGCCAGATCAAGGTACGGCGTTTATTGCCGCTACTCCGGAACGTTTGTATTGCCGGAAAGGGCAGCACATCATGAGCGAGGCGGTTGCAGGCACGCGCCCACGTGGTAGCTCGCCGCTACACGACATGGCAATTGCGCAAGAACTATTACACTCCGAAAAAGACCTTCGAGAACATAATTATGTACATACCTTTATCAGAGATGCTTTGGTTGGACTTTGCGACACTTTGAAGACAGATGAAAATGCTTCTTTGATGACGCTTACCCGCCGTATGCACTTGTATGCACGGGTAGAAGGGACACTGAAAACGGGTATTCGCGATGCCGATTTGCTGCGGGTGCTGCATCCAACGCCCGCCGTGGGTGGATTCCCGACACCGGAAGCCGTTTCTACAATTGCGGCCTTAGAACCTTTTGACCGTGGGTGGTATGCTGGCCCAATTGGATGGATTGGGGCAAAAGCCGCCGAGTTTGCGGTCGGCATAAGGAGTGGGTTGCTCCGTAAAGATACCCTTTTTTTGTATTCCGGAGCGGGTATTGTGCTGGGATCAACGCCGGAAGATGAATGGGCGGAGATTGAACAAAAGATTTCGGACTTTTTAGAGGTGTTGGGATTAGAAGTTTAAGTTGTGTTCTGGGTAAAACAACCCATCGCCGTTCCTGTGGATTTTTAAGGGCCGCCGCGCCGTTCGAGCATGATAGCCCCTCATGGCGGCATCTTTTTACCATAAGGAAGTCGTTCGTTGAGCGGAGTAGAAGCCAAGCAGTTTCTTAAAGTTTAGTACAAACGAAAAGTGTTCCACCAAGGCGAAAGAGGTTTATATCTTCCTGTGTACAGAAGTCATTAGGTGTTATAATAGTGGTGTTAAATCCTACTTTTTCAAGTACTTGTAGGAAGTCTTTTCCATATTCGTGTTGATAGCTTACTGCATATTTCCCCCATTTTTTTTGCCTTTCTTCGGGAAGCATGTCTTTTGCATGTAAGGTTTTTTGCTGCGTTGGGTGGTAAGGGTTTTGCATCAATAAAGTACCTTGAGGAGCTAAAATGCGGAAGATTTCTGTAAGGGCTTGAAGGTCATTTGGAATTTCGGGTAAGACATGATGGCAAACGACAAGGTCTATACAGCTATTGGGAAGTGCAATATTTTCGAGATCTAGGATAAGATCCACAGGTTGATAATACAAGTCGGCGGTCTGATACGTCCATTGTTTCCAAGATCGGAAGATGGATTCAAAGCAAGGTTCGGGTGCAAAATGAAGTACCCGCAAGGTTTTCGCTTTTAGGGGGTTTTGTTGTATGAACAGCCAAAAAGTCCGGTGTCTTTCCAATGAACCGCAAGAAGGGCATTGGGCATTAGGTCGTTTGTTTGCACCACCAGGAAGGAGCCATCGGAAGGAGCCGCCACAAATGGGGCACGAATATCGTTTCCCTCGCATGAAGCGGGTCAATAATTTACGGATGCGTTTTTTTAGAAGGCTTTGCATGGCTAATCTTCAAAAATAAAATTAAAATTATAAGCAATGGGGAAAGTGGATAACCTGCGGCCAACCATGCGGCTCAAAGTGGACACTGGTGTTTATGATACTATACCATGAGAAGGTACGGCTTAGGAATGAAAAAGCAAGGTATTCTATCTCGATCAATCAAAATACCTATCGCTTTTATCAAGATGATTAATCGAGACTATTCTATAAAAAACATGAATTTGTCTTGATAAAACTTGGAGTAAGATGAACCTCTTTGGCTTGGTTATGCACAAATGGACACGATGACAACAAGGGCTTGAGTGTTAAATTTGGATTAACATCGGTCGGCGGGCATTGCGTTTGTACGTTAAGCCAATAACCTATTGTCTTATCAAAAGTCTAAATGATGTCTCCCACCTTAAAGCCTTAAACCCCATGAAAAAATTGTTTTTTGGATCGTTTTTGATCCTTATGGCCTTTGGAGCAGCGGGATGCTCCTTAAACAAATTACCGGAATACAATTTGAAGGAACAAAAGATAGCTGTTCTGGCAGCAATCCCGCCATCACCCAAGATTTATGCTGATTTCTGGTATGATACAAGGCTTGATACACGAAATCCTTGGCGGACCATGCTGCGCGTTGGGACGGCAGTGGTTAAGCCCAAACCCTAAAAGTTAGGTAATAGATATTTTCATTTTAGAAATTAGCGTTTTAGTAGATTTATTTAACTCGTTTATGACATATTCTTTGGGGTTAAACTGTATTTTTTTGATTGCTTTAAGATGC
>JAFLBZ010000029.1 GCA_017303715.1 Rhodothermia bacterium
TGCTGCCGGTGGCCGAGATGGTGAAGGTGAAAGTGTCGTCACTTGGATCACTGGAGGTACCATTGTCGTTACAGGTTGGGGTAACGGTGGGCGTATTGATGGCACAAACAGGAGCCGCAGCACAACTGCCCGGATCGCTCACGCTCGCGGTTTGGGTACAAGAAGATGTCGTAGCATCTGTCAGGGTCAAGGTATAAACCGTTGTATTGCCTGCTGATCCGTTTTGTAAGCGGAAATTCGTCGCTGTGTTATACGTTCCCGATGTTGGCGTAAGTGTGCCGCTATTATTTACACTGGCATTGTATGTTGCCGCCGTATTGCTTCCCGATGCAGTAACCGAAAATGTGCGGTAATCATCGCTTGCATCGGCTGGTGTGCCATTGTTGTTACAAGCAGGCGTAACGGTAAAGGCATTGATGGAACACGTTGAGGCGACGATAAAGCCAAAATCTACCGAGAGGTTGGAGCGGTTATCGGCAAACGCATCATTGTCATCATCGGTAGCACTGCCTTTTCGGTCCACTTCGTTGGTGGGTTCTGCAAGCCCGGAGCCATCGCCGAGTGTAACCGGAGCGGATTTAACGCCCGTTCCGTTCACAATCGTCCCGTTGTCGTTGTTGTCGCCGTTTGAATCCGGATCCGCTTCTTCGCCTGCGGTAGAAGAGGTTTTGCCCGTCAGCGCAGATGGATTGATGGCTGAAGACTGATCCGCTGGAATTTTCACCACATAATCGCCCGCATCAAGCGCGGTGAACAAGTACTTTCCATTGCTGTCGGTATTGGTGCTACTGACGAATGTTTCAGTTCCGCCGGAAACGCTGTACAACTCGACCAACACACCTTCAATCCCCATTTCGCCCGCATCTGCCATACCATCTTGGTTGGTATCCATCCACACCAAGTTCCCCAAACGATACCCCGGAATCATCGCTCCTGTCGGAATGGCAATCCCGACTTTGCGAGGCTCGGCGGTGTCGAGACGGGTGGTCGTTACACTTGGATCCACGCCCGCATTGGTAGAGCGGTGCGCGATGGAGTTCCATGCCACTTTATCGAAAGGAGCGGTAACGGGAACTTGCATCGGCACGTTAAGGATAATTTCTTTTCCCGGCTCCCAGTGAGGCGCAGCGGTAAAGGGCACTTTAAGCCGGAAGCCTTTCACGGTCGTCCAATCGGTAACCGTAGTTGTCCAATCGTTGGTACAGCCTGTTTGCCACCCCGATTCGTTGGTGGAGTTGGACATTTCAGGGCGACAAGGATTGGTCGAGAAGGTATAAGCAATCTCGGCTCCAGGCAGGGCAAGCACCGACGTGGTATAAGCATCCGCAGCAGTTGGCGCACTCGTCATAAATGGCACCCAATCCGTTAAACGGGTTTGTGCGGTGAGGATTTCGGAAACGCCTGTATCGCCCACGAACGGAAACACGTCATACGCCACATAGTCTTTCAGGGCAAGGTTTCCGTAATTGATGAGCTTGATTTTGTAATCGAACGTGCCTCCGGGAACGGTTCTTGCAATACAAGGGAAACGGGTGTAGCTACCATCTAAGGTAGGGCAGAAGGCATCTGGAATAGCGGGCGTGCTGGCTGGATCGTCCACATTCGGCAACGAGGCATGACCGCGTATCCATTTCTCCGCACCCATTACCACAGCGGCGATGACGTTGAATGATGGTGTGTTATCCGTATGGCAAATTTGATCGGTGGTGCTACCATCTCCATCAAAATCATTGGTATCCGTAAAATATCGTCCATAAGTACACTCTACAACAGGGTCAGTTGCTGTAACGTAGGTTCGATTGATATAAGAGCCAATAGGTGTTCCAGGTTTAATTTTTGTTACAAAACGAAGGCGAACAACGTGATTGACCCTTGCAAGCGTACCAGCATTCGCCACGCCCGGTGCGCCGTTTATATCATACGAGCCAACAGGAGGCGTATTAGACCATGTCCAACGCAAAAGGGTTCGTCCTGTGCTGTTGTAATTATTCAGCACTTGCAGATTAGGAGAAGGTAAAGTGGCTGGGGTTGACGTATAACTTGACCAACGTACAAACTCTAATTCGGGTGGGAGAAAATCCATTGCAATAGGATTGGTTGCGGGTCCTGAAGCGCCATCGTTGGTAAAATTAATTTCCCATTCGATTTCGTCCCCTGGCTTAGTAGGCGTGCTGGTTGGATATTGATTTTTATAGGTCAATATATTTGGCTTTGGTGCTTGAACCGTATGGGTAGCACACGCATTTTCAGTGGTGGCGTTTGTCCCTGAAATAGCAATGCAATTCTGGATAGTTGTGCCAGCAGGCGTACCCGCAGGAATATCTAAAAGAACAAAGTTTCCTTCTGTGTATCCTGCCAATGCCATCCCAAAATTGATGGGTAATTGATTGGGAGAAGCGGAGTTTCCATCATCAAAAAATATCCACCGAATATGGGTAACGCCTGTGGGGAAATCTGTTCCCACTACATAATCCTTGTAAAAAGGCTGGGCGGCACTTCCATCTGGTGCGATATTGTCCTCAATCAGATTCCAACTGCCTTTATTATTGGTTGAATACTCTAATCTTGCCTTGGTGCCAGAGGTGGTATAATTGAAAAGTCCACGTCGGATTTGTTTCAGTCCATACCCCGCAGGAATGGCATCTTCCATGATGGGTTCCAAAATGGGCGTATTACTACCATTTACATTAAAATCAAAATCATATTTGGCTTCTCCACCCGGAATAGCTGAACCAACCGAAGAAGCTACTTTATTGGGGTTTAAATCGGTAACAGCTGTTGCAAACCCATGCGTGGCATCGTCGCAGACATTTAATGCGCCACCGCCAGCCGAGTTGCCTGTAAAACAAACACTATTTGTTACATTAGACGAGGTGTTGAACGTTCCTGATGGATAATTTAGTGTGATATCTAAATAGTCTTGGTTATAATCGTTTGCCCGAAATGCCAATGGAAAACGTCCTGTTAAAGGACTGTTTGCACGTAGCCATGAGTCCAATAGATAGGTGGTTGGAAACGTCCATGTAATGGTATGTGCGCCAGTATCTACGGTACCGCCTGCGGCATCAACCACCGTAGCGCCAGCAGGATAAGTATCTACAATCGTAATCGGTGCTGTGTCCACATTGCCATTGATTTGGCTGGCAAAAAGTTGAATCGAATATTTTACATTTGTACCAGTAGCAGGTGTGCCAGTCGGGATTGATTTCTTTTTTTCCACCTCGTATTGTACCACAGGAGGGGTTGAACTCACATTGATCGTTACATCATCATTGATTGTGCCATTAGCTGGGGCTGTGGGGTCTGTAATCACCGAAACGCCTGGCACTACAATGCTTTGCCCTGCTGCACTCGGATCAATTTTATAGGTGATCAACACATCGCCAGAGTTTCCGTCGTTATACGGGCTGCGTGTGATGGTTAAGGTGCGTGTTCCACTGTTATAACTGGCATTCGTACCGGGCGGTGTAGCAGCATAGATATACCCCAAATTGGTCGGGACCACTGTTGTAATGGTCAAGTTACCACAGCCTGTGGTCAAACTCGAACACGAATAGCGATACCGTACTACGACCATAGCAGCAGGATCATAAGGGCCCGCATTGGGCAAATCCATACTGAATGTTTGCACGCCTGCAGGTTTAGGATCAAGACTGTTTTTCGCACAAAGACGGGAAGGTGTTAATACGAAGATGGAAAACAACAATAAACAACATATCTGGAGAGATACTTTGGCTGACTTCATAATCTGGGCTGGGTAGGTTGGACAAGAGAAATAATTCCATAGCCAAGCCCTCAAGCATTATGCCTTAAAAAACCACTTGTAAGAGTATAGTAAACAAGAAAAGAATATGACAAATAAATATTTGTGCTATTTAAGATGTTATTTTTTATGGATATATAAGTTGTATTTAAAAATATATTTATTAGGTGCGTCATCTTTATATTGGGATATACGATGCGTAAAACCAAAACATCAAAAATATGTCTCAAGTTGAAATCACACAGCTATTACACCAAATTAATCAAGGGCACGATCACTTATGGCCCAGCCTGATGGAGCAAACCTATAGTGCTTTGTTAAATATTTCTCGGCGAGTCAGGGGGATAAAAGAAGACAAACGCCATCCTACCTTCGATACCTTCGCGGTACTTGGTGATGCCCTTGCCAGTTTGTATGACAGTAAACAGATTGTTTGGAAAGACCGCAAACATTTCTATTTGACGGTTGCGCAAGCCTGCCGCTATGTAATTACGGATTATGACCGCAGCAAGAACAGTCTTAAACGTGGCAAGGCATTCAAACGGGTTTCGATTACGGAAGCAAAACAGGAAGCCATTTCTGATGCTGATACTATTTATGATCTGGCGACCTTGGATACTGCTTTGGATCTATTGGCGAAAGTGAATCAACGGGCTTGGGAAGGGGTTATGCTTCGTTTTTATATTGGATTAAAAGAAACTGAAATCGCAGAAATCCAACAAGTGAGTACCCGCACTGTTATTCGAGATTGGATTGCAGCTCGCGCTTTTATGTCCAGCATTCTTCAAGATCAAGTATAGTCTCGTTTTATGAACCATCCCCAACTTAATACCGTAACGTGGGAACTTTTGTCCTCACACTTAGAAGCCCTACAAGCCCTTCCCCACGAAGAACAAACTGCCTATTTAGCCAAAATTAAGCAAGAAAGCCCTGACTTGCATGATTTAGTGAAAAAATTGGCCGCTGCCGATCTTGCATATGGGCATATTCTGGACGAAGCACAGCAATCTCTCGAAGGTGTACAGTTGATGGCGCAAGGGTCAAACTTGGAAGGGCAAACAATAGGGCGCTACCAGTTGGTGAAAAAAATTGGGGAAGGTGGTATGGGTGAGGTCTATTTAGGACAGAGAATAGATGACTTTCAGCAAAAAGTGGCCATAAAAATCTTCCGTTATGCCTTTATCAACCCTCGGCTTTTACAGCGTTTCGAGAAAGAGCAACGCCTCTTGGCACGGTTGCAGCACCCCTCGATCGCAAACTTTATAGATGCCGGAATTGGTACGCAGGGGATTCCTTTTTTGGTGATGGAATATGTAAATGGAGAAGAGTTAAAAGCCTATGCCGAGAAGCACAATCCAAGTATAGAAACGCGCATCCAATGGGTGATCCAACTTTGCGAGGCACTTCAGTATTTGCACACCAATTTAGTGGTGCATCGAGATATTAAACCTAATAATATCTTGGTTTTAGCTAACGGGCAGATCAAGGTTTTAGATTTTGGCATTGCGAAAGTCTTAGAAGCCGTTGAAGACCAAGCCACCGAGACACAAACGCAGCCATTCCAATATGTCCTAACGCCGAATTATGCCAGTCCCGAACAGCTATGGGGCAATCCGGTTTCTGTTGTTTCGGATTTGTATAGTGTTGGAGTGGTATTGTATGAACTGCTTGTCGGAAAATCGCCTTACCAAGTCACCGGCAAAAACCTGATAGCGTTAGAAGCTGTTTTTAGTCAAGCACCTCAAACGCCCAGTGAAGCTCTCTCGAAAACAGAAAGGAAGGGGCTACCGACCATCCAAGATTTGGATACAATTATTCTTAAAACATTATCTTTTGATCCAAAAGAGCGTTACCAAAGTGCTGCCTTATTGGCTGATGATTTACAGCGCTGGCTTAACCGAGAGCCTGTTACAGCAAAGCCGCAAACTTGGCAATATAAGACCTCTCGGTTTATCGCACGCAACAAACGGTTGGTAATGATGGCCGTTTTGCTGATGGTAACATTAGTAGCGGGCCTCGTTCTGACGTTGTGGCAATCCCATAAAGCCCAAGAAGCCTCCTCTAAAACAGACCGCGTATTGGCATTTTTAGAGCAGGTCTTGGTCGGGTATGATCCAACAAGCCCTAATCCTGTTGCGCAAGACAGCACATCGTCTCGGCAGTTGATTCAAAACAGTCTGCGCTACTTAAGGGTCTTACCGTCGGAAGATACCGAGGTTCGCATTCGGATTTTAAACCTTCTTTCAGGGATTGCTTTTAGCCGTAGCGAAACCACTTTAGCCGATTCTTTAAACCAATTGGCACAAAAAACAAGCGCACAAGCGTTGCCAAGCCCTACTGCGCAAGCAGACCTTTGGCTACAAACCGCCAAAATTAATTGGTTAAAACAAGAGTTTAAAGAAGGGCTTGTGGCAGTAGATCGGGGACTATCGCTAACAGAATCGCAAAGCACGGATATTCAAAAACTGCGGCGAAATTTACTCAATATAAAGTTTCTGCTGAGCATGGAATTGGGGCGTGTAGAAGAGGGTAAAGCAAGTTTAGAAGCGGCCAATCGTATAACCACCTCTATTTTTGGTACACAGAGTTTGGAATATGCCCTACAGTCTGCACAGGTGGCGGCACTTGCTTCTTATCAAGATGACTTTATAACTGCAGTGACTGCTTTACAAAAAAGTATTGAAATATATAAGCGGCATCATCAAGAAGATCACTTTTTTGTCTCCTCTGCCTATAATAATTTAAGCCTTGCGTTAAAAAAGGTTGGGCAAAAAGAAGCTGCCATTGTTGCTTTGGATAAAGCCACTCAAATATCTGAAAAACTATTTGGGTCAAATCATAAAGAAGTGCTAATTTGTTACACGAATAAAGCCAGTACGTTATATGAGTTTGGGCGTTTAGAAGAAGCGGTGCTATTACTCAAGAAAGTGATGCCTTTAGCAGATCTTATTGGTGGAGAATTGCAACAAACTGTTTATTATAATCTGGCTTTCATGTTACATGATCAAGGTAAGATACAAGAAGCCAAACAATGGGCTTTGAAAACCTTGACACTTCGCGAGGCCATTTTCCCGCCTGATCATGTGGATATTTTACGAACGAAGTATGTGTTGGGAAGTCTTTTAGTAGAGTCTAATCAATTGGAGGAAGCGGAACTGTATTTCCAACAAATCATTCAGGCAACAAAAGACAAGCAGCCTGTTAATACTCGGTATTTACGGGCTTTGGTTCAGCTTGCATGGATTCGTTTGGAGCAAAATCAACCCAAGGCTGCCGAAAAATATATTGCACAAGTAAAAAAGACCCAGCCAACAGAAGATACTGCCCCGAAGGTCGTTTTAGAACTACAAGCATTAGAAGGTGTACAATTGGCACAAAAAGGGCAAAGATCAGAAGGGAAGGCGATGTTTAAAGAAGCCCTGCGTAAACTAACGGCTACTGAACCTAAAGACCTTGCATTAGAACGGATGTTGAAAAAGTGGCTGAACAAAATTCCATAAACCATAAAGCCATAAAGCCGTAACCAGGGGTGTTTGGCGTAGCTTCTTGCTGACGGTGTTCACACGATGATTTCTCCTTTTGGGATTGTAATGGCCTGCAGAGAGGAGCCACGTCGTATCTTGGATAGACGTATTGGTTCACTTATGAGGGAATATACCTAATAACCCTAAGTGGGGCTTAACTTGTCAGCGGAATAGGTGGTGGCATTTGTGTGAACAAATTTGCCAATTCCGATACTTTTTCGGCGGCTTCCCACCCTGTCATTCCTTGTCGCCAGACCAAGGAAGAAGGTTTTAGTTGCCCCGATACCACTTGTTGCTGCAACGTATTCAGGTCGTATGGACCAGCAGGTTGTCCATTTACGGCCACATGAAAACTGACATTCGGTACTGGAGGTGGTACTGAAGTGGTCGTGGGTTGTTGGAAAGCTTGCCCCATTTGATTCGCCATTTGCCAACCGACGCCGGCCCCGAAGGCTCCGCCTGCCAATCCTCCGGGTTGATTTGCCATGTCGGGGATGCTGTTTGCGGTCTGGAACTGCATATAGGCATTAAGGTTGCCCACCACGCCCATACTCGTTCGTTTGTCTAAGACCTCTTCCACTTCCGGTGGAAGCGAAATATTTTCAACCAACATCTTGGTGAGTTTAAGGCCATATTGTTCGTATTCGGGAGCAAGGCGTTGCGTCAAAAATTCCCCCAGTTGGTCATAGTTTCCGGCCATGTCTAAGACGGGAATTTTGACGGTTCCAATGAGGTTGGTAAAGCGCGACACCACGATATTACGAAGTTGGTTGGTAATTTCCTCCGTTCCGAAGTTTGCATCGGTTCCTACAACTTCTGTCAGAAACTTCGCCGGATCGTTAATCCGCATGGCATAGGTTCCAAACGCCCGCAGTCTTACCGGCCCAAACTCTGGATCACGCACCATAACCGGATTCTGGGTTCCCCATTTTAGTTCGGTAAATTGCCGTGTGGTCACAAAGTAAACCTCGGCCTTAAAAGGGCTTTCAAAGCCATATTTCCAGCCTTGCAAGGTAGAGAGGACTGGTAGGTTTTTGGTCTCCAAGGTAAAGGTTCCCGGTGCAAAAACGTCGGCCAATTTGCCTTCGTTTATAAATACAGCGGCTTGTCCTTCACGCACGATGAGTTTTGCCCCGTACTTAATTTCGTTGTTGTGACGGTCGAACCGAAACACCATTGTGTCTCGTGTATCATCCATCCACTCGATTATGTCTATAAATTCGCCAGAGATTCGACCCCAAAGTGACATGGCATACTCCTTTATATAGGTGGTTTGAGCAACGGTTTAACGAATATACTGCGTAACTACGTACCTTCCAATACTTTCTTCCATGTGCCACGCCTAATCTTGCTCTTTCCCTACAAGCTACCCTTGAAATCCCTACAAGAAATTACAAGATAAGGGTATTTCCAATGGTGCAAAGTCCCATTAGGTTTAGTTTGTCACGAATACCAAGCAAGATTTACGGATGGTATTCGTTTTTTATTAGGTCTTAAGGGCAATTTTCGGATTGGAAAACGCCCAAATTGATTAACGAATTGTGCTTTTATGCAACCTTATCGCTTTCCACTAAGACATAAAGGGTCTTATGAGTACTGGGATGAAGGACCAGAAGATGCAACCGCCCTTTTGTTTCTTCATGGCATGTTAGGAGACATCCGAAACTGGCAAGACAATGTATTGCCTTTCACGACAGTGGGTTATCGGGTTATTGCCCCCATTCTCCCTTGCTACCAACTGCCTCTGCGCCAAACCCATATTACAGGTTTAGTAGCTTGGGTTCACGACTTTCTTGCCGCAATTGGTTTGCCAAAGAAATTAATCTTGGTGGGCAATTCGCTGGGCGGCCAAGTGGCTATGTTTTATAGCCGTAACTACCCAAACCACACTGCGGGAATGGTGCTTTCCGGCTCGGCTGGGATTCGGGAACTGGCCATGAAGAGCGAGTTCTTCCGCCGTAACGACGACGACTTCTTGCGTATGCACGCCGGATTTACGTTCCACGATGCAGAAAAACACGTTACGCCTGAATTGATGGCAGAGATGAAGGGGATTATCACGAACCGCGAACAGGCCCTTCGTCTAATTGCGATGGGGCGATCTTCCAAGAACGATACCGTTTGCCCATTCTTGGCACGCCTCGATGTGCCCACGCTTTTGCTTTGGGGTGAACAAGACCGCCTTACGCAGCCTGATGTAGCCGAAGAACTTCACCAGCATCTACCCAATTCTACGTTGCATTTTATTCCAGAATGTGGCCATGCGCCCATGATAGAACAGCCAGAGCGCTTTAATGAAGCCTTATTGATGTGGCTAAGGGAACAATTTCCGGTTGAATACACACAAAAGGCTGACGAGGAAGTCTTTGCGGTTTGACGTTCAACCAACCTTTTATAAAAATGCCGGAACCACTTGCTCCGGCTTTTTTGTTCATCGGTATTCAATTTATCGTCCTGCCCATTTTTCTAACATTTCCAACACTTTCGGCTCGTCATAAGCCATACCCACCCCTGCTTCTATCTCGCCTGTATTTTGTGAGTGAAGCAATTTACCGTCCGCAGAAAGGAAAAATAGGTGCGGATAACCAGAAATGGCGGGGTATTTGGATAAAAACATGACGTTTTCGTTCTCTTCGCTAAAATTAACCTTCATAATCAAGTAGCGATCTTGTAGGATTTGTGCCACTTTCTCGTTTTGTTTAAAGTAGCGTGTCAGGGCGTGGCACCAAGAACACCACTGCCCACCTACAAAAAGCATGACCTGTTTTTGTTCAGCACGGGCTTGTGCAAGCGTTTCTTCGAGGTCTTTGGTCGGATCGCGCTTTGGATCGTAGTCTGCTACGGTAAAGCGCGGTTCTGGTTTTTTGCCCCATATTCCTTCCAATTTAGACAAAACCGCTGCCCACCCCTCTGTCCCCGCATTTAATTTGGCGTAGCTCCGTGCCAGCCCATCCAACGCTTGTTGGTCTGTACGGTCTTTGGTTGCCCAATGCCAATAGACCTCGTAGGCTTCTTGGTTGCGAGCAAGCGCTTCTGCTGCTGTTGCAAAGAGTATTGCCACCTCTTTGTCGTCTTGCAGCGTTTTACGGGCGGTATTCAGGGCATCATAGGCGGCTTCATTTTTTTGTACGGCCAAAAAAATCCGTCCTGCCACTTTCAGGTTTCCTGCATTTAGGTCTGTACGTGCCAAAGCAAGTTTATCTCCTGCAAGAGAGGTGGGTTGCCATGTGCCGTCTTCTCCACGTTTCATGTAGGCACGGAAAAGCTCTTGTGGCTCCGCCGCGATGGCCTTGCGGATAAATTCTTCTGCTTCGGGAGCAAAACCACTTTCCATGAACGCTGTGGCCAAGGTACGGTTACTATAAGAAGCCATCCCGTCGTTATACGCAGCATATTTATTGGCCCAAAACACCATTTTTTCGCGGTCTTTGCAGGCTTTGTATTGGTTAAACACATTGTAGAGGCGGTAGTCCTTAGGAACGACTTGCTCGCCCTGTTCTTGTAAAAAGGCATTCAGCTTGTCGCACGAGGTGCCTTTTGTCTCCAACAGGGCCTGAAGGGTGAGCCGTATTGCCAATTCGCCAGTGGGATTTTCTTGGAGTGCTTTTGTTTTTAGCGCCTCAATTTCGTTTGGCTTGTTCAACTGGCGCCACATAAACGAAAGCCCAGCATAAACTTCCGTCTTAGAAGCCGCTTCTTGCCATGAACGTTCTGCGATGGTGCGGGCTTTGGCCATAATTTGAGTCTCTCCTTCGTTGGGAATTGCTTCCTTAAACAGCATGGTTTGGACGATGAGGTTATCTGGATATGCTGTAACCTCTGCTGTTAAATCTTTGTTTTTTAAGGTTCTGGCTGTATCAGTATCATAATTCCGCTCTGCATATGAAAATGCACGCATGTAATGGGCATTTCGCAAAGGTTTCCCCGTTTTGTCATGAACCAAGAAGTCCCACAAGTGGCCCTCGTTGTCATCGGCTTGGTCTCCATTCCGAAAACCAAAGACCACATACATCGTTCCTTCGGTGACGATATACGATGCCTGCCATTTGCCTTTCACCAAGGCCATCGGATACACCTCAAACGGTTTGCCGTACCGGAACTCCACCATCTCTAAGGCGCGTGCGTTTTTGAGACGTGCTTTTGGCGATGTGGGATTGTATGTGACCAGCACCTTCGTATTTGCGACGGGCTTCATCGGTTGGTACGAAACAGGCGAAAGGTTATTTTTTTGGGCAAATGTCACACTCCATACCGAAAGTATGACCAAAAGGAGAGATTTCATCATTCAATAAAACTTGGTGAGCATCAGAAAAGCAAGATACAACTTTTTAGGGTATTTTAGGCGTGTCCTCTTTCTTGTGAAAAAAGGTTATAGAAATTGGCAAAATGATTGGTGCTGGATTAGCACCCATAATGGTGTAACTTGTGGTGAAAATGCTACGTCTTTTTCGCATTCCAATTCATATAATGTAAACCCTTATGAAGCAATTATTGTCCTTTTTATTTCTGTCGCTCTTTGCTTTTACAGCCCTCCGCGCACAGGAGAAAGCCCTGAGCATTCCGCATACCGTACACACGTTAGACAATGGCCTCACCGTTATTCTGCACGAAGACCACACCATACCCATGGTAACGGTAAATGTCTGGTATCATGTTGGCTCGTCTTATGAAAAACCGAAACGTACCGGTTTTGCCCACTTGTTTGAACACATTATGTTTGAAGGCTCCGGCAATGTAAAAGAAGGGGATTTCGACAACCTTCTGGAGGCCGTTGGGGGCAACAACAACGGTTCTACCACACAAGACCGCACCAATTACTATGAAACACTGCCTGCTAATTCCTTAGATTTGGCCTTGTTTTTAGAAAGCGATCGGATGGGGTATTTGTTGGATGCGATGTCTCCTGGAAAGGTGGACGGACAGCGGGATGTGGTTAAAAATGAGCGCCGACAAAGTTACGAGAATAGGCCGTATGGCATGGCCTTCCAAACGATTCTGGAACATTTTTACCCCAAAGAACATCCCTATAACTGGCCTGTAATTGGGTATATGGATGACTTAACCGCAGCATCCTACGAAGATGTGGTGGAGTTCTTTAAGAAATATTATGCGCCTAACAATGCAGTTTTGGTCATTTCGGGCGATATAGAATCTGCAAAGGCTTTAGAAAAGGTAAAACATTGGTTTAGCCAAATCCCACGCGGCGAGTCCGTTACCCGTCCCACAGCGCCCGTCTTTGAACTGCAAGAGGTCAAAAAGTTGGTCTTGGAAGACAATGTACAACTGCCACGGCTCTACATGGCCTATCAAACACCTGCAAAATTTGCTCCGGGCGATGCCGAAATGGAGGTGGTTGCTGATGTTTTGGCCAATGGGAAAAACTCCCGCCTCTACAAACGCTTGGTCTATGAACTGCAAATTGCCCAAAACGTAAGTGTGTATCAAGATGGAAGTGCCTTGGGTGGGATGTTTATGATTATGGCTACCGCGCGTCCGGGCATAAAGTTGGCACAACTTCAGACGGTGATAGACGAGGAACTGCGTACCCTGATCCAAAACCCTCCTTCTAACCGCGAAGTCCAACGGGTGATCAACCAAAACGAAAGTACGATGCTCCGACAAATGGAGTCGCCGATGGCTAAAGCGGAAATGCTCCAATCTTATTATCGCTTTGCTGGAAATCCAGATTGGTTGAACGAGGATTTTAGCCGCTTCAAAGCCTTGCAACCATCCGATATTTCTGCTACGGCACGACAATATCTGAATCCACAAAGACGGGTTATCCTAAGCGTCATTCCGAAAGGGAAAACCGACTTAGCCATACAATAACCCTTCGGATTGGCTGGGTGTACCTCTTGATGGAACACCGGTTTTTCTAATTACATAAACCGAATAAAAATAAATTTATATGAAAGCTGTCGTTGCTTTTTTTATAGGGCTTTTATTTACCACAAACCTGCTGGTAGCCCAAAATGTTGACCGCTCCAAACCACCAGCGCCCGAAGCGCCACGCAACCTTGTGGTTCCCAAATTAGAAAGCTTTACCCTTAAAAATGGCGTAAAGGTTTTCTATCTCCAAAAAATGGGCGTGCCACATGTCTCGATTATGTTGCGGTCTAATGGCGGAACAGCCAATGACCCCGAAGACAAGGTTGGGCTTGCAACGGCAATGGCCACGTTGATGCGTGATGGGGCCGGAAGCCGGAATGCCTTGGAACTCTCTGACGAAATTGATTACTTGGGCATTATGTTGCAAAGCTATGCCAGTGCGGATGAGGTATCTGTTGGGCTATTTACGCCCGTTTCTCGCTTGGATGCCGCTTTAGACCTGATGCGCGATGTTGCCCTTAAACCTCGTTTTGAGGCTGCCGAGTGGGAACGTCGCCAACGTGAGAGTTTGGTGGCATTGGCACAGGCGCACGACGAAGCCCGCATCATCGCTAATAGCGCCTTCAACCAGTTGATCTATGGTAAAAACCACCCCTTTGCCCGTCGCTCCACCGAGGCATCCCTTAAAAAAATCACCCTTGCAGATATTCAGGCGTTTTATCGCCAAACGGTAACGGCTGCTAATTCTACTTTTTTGGTGGTGGGGGAGGTCTCTAAGGCCACCATCAAAGCCAAATTAGAAGCACGCTTCGGCCTCTGGAAAGGTGGTGTGCTGAAAAAAGTTGCGATCCCAGACCCACCCAAAACCACCGGGCGTACCATTTATATGATTGATAAACCGGGAGCAGCACAAACGGAACTGCGGTTTGGAAGCGCGGGCGTAAAACGGAGTACACCGGATTATTTCGCCATTACCGTGATGAATACCATTTTGGGCGGTTCGTTTAGCTCGCGCCTGAATCAAAACATCCGTGAAACACATGGGTTCGCCTATGGTGCTAATTCAGGTTTTTCCTTCCCAAGATCCGTCGGCCACTTTATTGCATCCTCTGCGGTTCAGACAGATGTGACCGATAAGGCCGTGACCGAATTTGTAAAAGAACTGACCAATATTCGCTCGGTGAAAGACGACGAGGTAACCCGCGCCCGCAACTATGAGGCATTGGGCTATCCAGAGAACTTTGGAACCGTCAGTGCAATTGCTGCAAACGTCTCGGAAAAAATTACCCACAACCTACCAGATGACTATTTTAGTGCGTATGTCCCGAATATCTTGGGCGTCACAAAGGCGCAAATAGAACGTGCCGCACAACAATATGTAAACCCCGATAATATGGTGGTGGTTATGGTGGGTGATTTTTCTAAAATCCGTGCCGGTGTGGAAGCGCTGAACCTCGGAACCATCAAGGTCTTGACAAAGGAAGACGTCTTAGGCGCTATTCCTGTACTGAAGTAAACCCCGTTGAAGGTTCTTAATAGCCCGATTGCCACGAGCAGTCGGGCTGTTTTGTGTCAGAAGACAAGGTGTGTGCTGGGTTAATCAGGCTGGAAAATTATTTGTAATAAAGGATAAAACCTCAACGGGGCGACGTATTGTTTTTGAAAACAGGTGACGTGAAAAATTGCTATTGGGAATTAGCGCAAGATAAGGAAAACAAAACTTTTGATAACAATAGCCTAAAGCTCTTAATATCCTTACTTGGTGTGTACCACGATCAGGTCTTCCCATCGGGTGGTAAAGCGTGGGGAACGCGCCAGTTGGTGCATGTGCCAATAGGCTTTCTTAGGGCCAGTAGCGGCGATGCGGAGGGTTCCGCTTCCGTATTTCTGGTTTATGGCATCCAAAACGGACATTATGTGGTCTTCGGCATGATGAGAGCGTTGTTCAAACAAGTCGGATTGTCTTTCGGTATTTGGATGAATACCAGATAACATAACACCTGCTTTTTTATAGGCAAAACCGTGCTTGAAAATCTTTTCCAAAGCAGCCCAAGCGGTTCGGATGAGGCTGGGCGTATAGGCGGTGGCTTCCGGTAAGGTGGTGCTAAAGCTATTGGTATAATGTGGGCCATTGCCATAATGTTTGGTGGAGATAAATACCAAAACCGACTGGCAGACCGCATTTTGTTTGCGCAGCTTCTCGGCAGCGCGGCTCATAAAGGTTGCAATAGCTTCTCGTAAGTCCCGTAACTCGGCGACTGGGATTTGAAAAGAGCGGGTGGAGGCAATGCCCTTTTTTGCGGGTATCGTCTCCTGAAGTGCCCAATAAGAGGTGCCTCTTAGCTCGTGGAGCAGGCGTAAGCCCACCACCGTTAGGTGCTTTCGGATCCATACGTCGTCTGTTTGTTTAAATTGATAGGCGGTTTCTATGCCATGTGCGCTCAAAAAGCGGGCATATCGTCTGCCAATGCCCCAGACCTCACCTATGGGGGTGTTTTGCAAAAAGTCATCCTCTGCCGGAATAGACATCATTTCTAAGCCATTCTCCGATCTTTTGGCATGATAATTGGCGATTTTGGCCAAAGCCTTGGTTCGGGCAATGCCCACTGAAACGGGAATGCCAAGGCATTGTAAAACCTGCCTCCGTACATCATAGCCAAGTTGCACCAAATCGGTTTCTTCTCTTAGTTGGAGAAAGGCTTCATCCACCGAATAGACCTCTAATTCTTGACCAAACCCCGCCAGAACTTGCATCACTCGGTTGGATAAATCGCCATAAAGTGCATAATTAGAAGAAAAAACGGAGACACCTTTTTCCTGAAAAACGTTTCGCCACTGGAAAGACGGTACTCCATTGGGAATGCCAAGGGCTTTGGCTTCGTTGGAGCGGGCAACAATACAACCGTCTCCATTGGACAAAACCACGATCGGACGGTTACAAAGTGCAGGTTGAAAGACCCGTTCACACGAAGCGTAAAAATTGTTACAGTCCACCAATGCAAACATGACGCCTCCGCTACATACACCGAAACGAGGTGATGGCATGGATGACCACGCCCCAAATAAGCACCTCCTCGTTGATCGGAATAGGGCGTAGGTTGCCCGGATTGGTGAGCATTGGATGCCCCGGACGGTGGGTGTCGTAGCACCGGACGATGAAATTGCCTTCCGCATACGCAATAACACAATCACCACTTCGGGGGCGGAGCGATCGGTCTATCACCAAAAGGTCTCCATGACGGATACCTGCCTCTTCCATTTCTATGCCTGCAACCCGTACAAAAAAGGTGGCCGCCGGATGTAGAATCAGCTTTTCATCCAAAGAAAGGGGCTTATCCGCATGGTCTGCCGCCGGGTTTGGGAAGCCCGTCCGGTCGGATGTGATCTCGTGTATTTCTGACATTCATGGTGGTGGTTGCGGTAGCGCCCTTAAAATACACCAATTATTTTAATAAAATAAATATGTAACATATGTAATTTTGTGTTGTGTATAACTTTTAGATAAAGCTGTTTTTGTGCTTGGTGTTGCGAAACTGTTTTTTGAGGTTCAGATTTCCTTGTGTACAACTCCGGCTCGGCAATGGTTTTGAATCGGTTCAAGGCGGTTTATGACAACCTTTGCCTATGATAACTGTTTGAAATTTTTTATTCCTCCCTGCCCGTTCCTTCTATCCTCTTACGTACATCTCCAACAAGGTTTTTCCAACTATTATTTTAGTAGCTCTATTGACAACAGTGAAACAACTTCTTACTTTACTACCTACTAAAACAATAGTACGATTATTTATGAGAAAGCCAATTGATCCTTTGGGTACAACCGAGATGGAAGTCCTTCAAAACGTATGGGAATTGGGAGAGGCAACGGTAAGCCAAGTGCATGAACGCATCCTTAATCAGCGAAAAACAGCCTATACGACCATCATGACCACGATGAAAAACTTGGTGCGAAAGGGATATTTATCGTATCGCGCCGAAGGCGTAACGTACATCTATGCCGCCACCAAAACGCCGGAAGAAGTACGCGGGGGGATGTTGGATAATTTGTTGGACAAAGTTTTTAAGGGTTCTTCGGTCGCCTTGGTTCAAACCTTGGTGGAGCAAGACCGCCTCTCGGAAGCCGAAAGAGCCGAAATTCGCGCCTTAATTGCACAATTAGACGACCGGACAGCGTAATCCGCGCCATTTTCAACCCAAGAGTAGAACGATGGAAAACTGGTTAGAAGCCCTACAATGGCTGGGGGCAAGGGTGTTTTTTGCCTTTTGGTTACCCCTCATCGCTTGGAGTTTGGTTGCTTGGCTCCTTGATCACCTCCTTAACCGTATAGAAGCACCGCACAAAACGCTGTCTTTACGGTTAGCGGTTTTTTGGGCATTGCCCCTTGGGATGGTTTGGGCGTCCTGGGGTTGGTTGCCGCAGTGGGAAGTGCCGTTGGTTAGGCCAGCGGTGGCCTTAGAAGTGCAGGAAGTGGTGTTTTTGGTTCAGAATCCGGCTGCGGCTAAGCCATTGTTTACAGTAGGGTTATGGTATGTTTTTCCATTGGTTTTGCTTGTTGGTATTGTGATACGGGGTATTTGGAAGGCATTTTTGTTTTGGACTTCCGTTCAAGATGTGCGGGCATTGCGGACATGTCTTTTTCCCGTTCAGCAAAACAGTGCAAATGCCGAAGTCCTGCAAATTGCACGGTGTATGGACATTCAGCGCCCGATTGCGCTGTGTACTGCCGAGCGTACCTTTTCCCCATTTACGTTTGGTATTTTCCGTCCTGTTTTGGCACTGCCGCCAGAATTGCTTTTGCCGAGCGAAGGCCGAACCTTGGCCATCCGTCACGAATTGGTGCATATCCGCAGATTTGATGTGCTCTGGCGACTGTCCGAAGAGGGTCTTTTGTGGATTATGGGCTGGCATCCCTTCGTCCATCGTTATCACCACGAAATTCTGTTTGCCCGCGAAGCGACTTGCGATGCGGAGGTTCTGTCTGGTTCGCATGTGTCGAGGCAACATTATGCCCAATTGTTATACCATTTGCTTGCAAGCGAATCTATGCGAACGAATCCATTGCTTTCCACAATGGCCTCGGCGCAATTCCAACAACTCAAAAGAAGGATTCAAACCATGAAAAAACAATTAGATAAGCCACCTTATAAAATGCGCTGGTGGGGCCTCTGTCTTCTGATCTTTGCGGTGGGTCTAACGGCGGTGTCCGGTCTCTTGAATCGCCCAAAAGCCTTTGCGAAGCCGATCAAAAACGAACGCATTTTGCCTACGACGTCGCAATCAATTACACCAAAACAAGTTCTGGCTCCGAGAACCATGCGTGAGGATACCCTCAAAACCATACTTGTAAACGGAAAAAAGAAGGTGATCCAAACGGTTATCGTGCGCGAAAATTTCACGAAGCCCATTCGGGTGAAGTTTAAAGATGGGACGTTTTTGGACATGACATCCGATGAAGCACTTGGAAAAGGTATTGTATTACCACCTCCGCCACCACCACCTCCGCCTCCGCCAATGCGAGACAAGAACGGTTCGAAGGCTACCAATGGCGTCAATGGGCCAGACAACAAGCCTGATGCAAAAGGGATTTGGACTTTTGTGGAGAAGTTTCCTGAATTTCCGGGCGGTCTTGATAGCATGAATGAGTACCTCACAGCCAACGTGACGTACCCAGAATCTGCACGGAAAGAAGGTATTGAAGGGCCTGTTTTTGTCCAATTTGTGGTTGGTGAGGATGGTCAGATTTTGGATGCCATGGTGGTGCAGGGTATCGGTGGGGGATGTGATGAAGAAGCCTTGCGCGTGGTAAATGCAATGCCTCGTTGGCGTCCGGGTTCACATCAAGGCATGCCCGTAAAAGTTCGCTATACGGTTCAGATGCGGTTTAGACTAAAATAAAGCAGCGCAAAAAGCATACAAAAGCGCAGGTGGGCGACGGCCTGTCTGCGCTTTTCTGGTAAGGAACATCCGAGTACCGTCGTCGTGGAAGAATTGCCCCATTTATTTATCGGGTGTTTTCCCTTCCATTTAATCTATATACCAATGAGCACAAGGTCTCTACTTTTGGTTGGTGCATGGTTTGTTTCCGCTTTTTCCGTCCATGCACAATCGTTCTCCGCCGATGCAAAAATCCCTAATAATGTGGTCAATTTTGCATTTCTACCTGGGCGCTGGGAAGTGGTTTCCTATTCCGAACAAGGGGTGTATGTGGATAAAAAACAAGACCCTATACCGCAAGCTGTCAAAGTGTATCAACAAGTAAAAGCAGAACGTGCCAAACGCTACTATGGCTTTGATGCCGAAACCGACGAGTTGAGCCGCAGAGCAAGTCGAGCCTTCAAACGCTGGGAGGTGGAAGATAGTACCCAAGAGGTAAAGCGGGTGATCAAAGCCATCCAAACTCCTTTTGTCGCCGTTTTTTTTCAGGATGGGACACTCTCGTTATACAATAAAGACGAAAACGGACAAATCACAAATGTACGGGATCATCAGTATTCCCTAACTTTAAATAGCCTACGCATGGAGCCGGGGCCGATGTATCGCCCAAAGTGGTTTGTTCAAATCCTTAGTCTTAGCGAAGACCAGATGCGCTTGTTTTTGCCAGAGGAAGCCACCATTGTGGATTTGGTAAAAACACCCTTTATCCTACCGTAAGTTTAAGTTAGTACCATTTCGCTAATGCACAACATCAGCCAATGAGAGACGGTTTTTACGGTGACAAGCTCTTTCTATAAGTTATTGTGTTCTAAAAGCTTGTGAATACGTTTTACCGAAAGGGTCGGTGGCTTCGACGGTCACGTTTACAGATGGTGCTGGAGTGGGCGCATAGAACAAGTGGTGAGTGCGGTTGGGTTCTGCCCATGTTCGTCGGGTTGGTTTTTGGTTCCCCAGCATTTGTTCTACTGCAAGCGGGTCGTAACCAAGACGCCGCGACATGTGGCCTTTTCGGATACCATCTTCATACCAAACCACCTGCCAATCGGGATTCCAGTCCCAGACATTGGCCACAAACTCGTCGGGGGCATTAGGTTCACTCCCTGCTTTGTAGAGACGTATCTGATGATCATCCGGTTTTCCGGTGGCTTTATATCGCCAAGAAAGTGATTCGCCATTTGCTTCAAAGACCGCATAGCCATTCGGAGCGCCATCCGAGCAAATATCACCACTCCACCATGCACCACAGACGGTGGCCAAGATATGTTCATGTACGCCGCCTTCATAAACATGCTCGTGTTCGTGTGTATGCCCAGAAATAAGGTGGGCTTGATAAGGCTTTAACAACCGATAAATGGCCTCGCGATTGGTCACGCAATTGGCAATATTGGGGCGGGATTCCCCGTCGCGGGCATATTGTGTTGAAAGTCCCGGAATATGCCAAAACAAAACAACCGGACGTCCTTTTTCCACCAAAGCGAGGTCTTGTTCAAGCCACGCCAGTTGCTCTTGATGAATGTAGCCCAAGTAACCACTTTTAACCCACATAACGTCCTCCAGCACCACATAATGCACCGCACCGCGATTAAACGAATAATAGGTAGGCCCAAAATGACGGGTAAAGGTGCGGGTAGAAGATTCATCGGTAAAACCATCAAAATCTAAATCGTGGTTGCCCATCACTTGAAAGAAGGGAATACCCATTTGCTGGACTCCCGCCTCATAGTCTGGATAAAGGGTCAGGTCGTCAAACATAATATCACCCACGGCAACACCAAACGCAGCAGAACTTGCTCTAAGGGTTTGTTGCATATCTGGAACCGTCTCGTTTAAAAATCGGGCTGTTTCATATTTATTCTGGGTTTGTACATCCCCCAAGGCCAAAAAACGGTGACGATCTTGGTTGGTTTCGTCTGGTTGTAGCGTAAAAACAACGTCCATCTCGCCTTTTGCATTGGGTTGGATGGGCCGATAAAACCGTGCTGTCCCAGTGGTGTTCTGAGGGATTTTATAGCTGGCAGGTGTAGAGATATAGACAAATGATCGGTTCGAGGTGCTGACCAAGGTAAACACGCCTTTGGCATCGGTTGTGACCACCGAGACACCATCGGTGACGGCAACCCACGGAACACCTTTGCCACCGCTCTGTACCACACCCCGAATCCTGACCGGAGATACGGGCTTGGTCTGCAAAGGAAGAGGGCGATAAGGATCCGCAAGAATCCATTCGGGGATGGCCAATGCTGGAATGGCCCAAGCACTTTGTTTTAGAAATCGTCTGCGGTTCATTTCTGTTGGGTTTGGGTTAAAGGAGCATTTCCCCAACGTACACTTTTTTTCGTAGGATTTCAAGGGTTGGTACTCGATCTAAATCAAGGATAGGATGGTGTTTTGGTTTTAGGGAAGAAATACTACAGGAATTACGGGTTATAAGTTGTTGTTAATACATAAATTCGCTTTTGCGAAATATATGAGGTCTCATCTTGATTTTTCCTATTTCCATTGCAGTAACACGTTTGGCTTAAGGCATCCTACCAAAATACCTCAAAATGAAATGGCGCGGTTTTGATTTTAGTGGGATCGTGCATCCATGCGTATAGCTCTTGCCCCACTACATCGGTTTCATCAGAAACAAAGGTAGGCTTTGGGAAATGGCGAAGGTTCCGTGTTTGCACTTCAAGAATGTTTTGGTCTTGCTGAATGACTTTGCCAAAGAAATGGGCGGCCAAGCGCGAAACAAAAGGCGTCAGGTGGCCTAAGTCCAAAAAAATGCGTGCAAAGAAACGGGTATGGGCTTTTTCGGGTTTGAGCAAACCTTCAAACCGTGCCAAACAATGCCCTGCTGTGTCGTAATAAGCCAAGGTGGTCAAGTGTGGATGGTGGTAGCTGGCAACGGGTCGTAAGGTGCGAAATCTTTTTGGCAAAAACTGGGTAAGCAAGCCTTTAGGGGGTTCTGGTTGATAATACACCTCAAAACCATCTTCTTTCGGCTGGAGTTTTGCCGAAATGGCTTGGCGCTTGGGCGTTTGGCGGCGAATATAACCTTGGTGCACAAAATGGGTATGGCTGCCCTCCAAAAAGTTTTCGGCGACATTCACCATCTTGGCTTGTATAAGCCCCGTTTTAAAAAGTGTTGGCTTTTCTGTATGTAGGCTTGGCAAAACGGCTTGGACATCGGGCAGAAACCAAACCAGATCATGCGTTTCTCGTAAGGAAATGGGCTTCAAAGCACAAGGCATGGAGGCATTTTTAACAGGAACCAAGGTGTTCTGCCCGTTTGCCAAATTAAACCGCCAGCCATGATAGGGACATTCGATGGTTTGCGCATCTACCAGTTTACCCAATGACAGTGGTACACCCCGATGCGGGCAAAAATCTTCGTAAGCCACCACCCGCCCTTGGCTTCGCGTCAGGATCAGAGGCGTATCTTGGAGCCAAACGGTGGAAAGTTTGCCCGCTTGGACATCATGTGCGAAGGCCAAGGGTACACAAAAAGCATTAGAGTTCATATTTTTTCATCAAGGGAATGCCGATTTTATTAGAGAGTTGCAAGAGCAGTCCATACACCATCCGTCGAAAAAAAGGTAAGTGGGAAAAATACACAGCAGAGTACTCAATCGCCGGCTTTCCGCCACGTAAGCGCTTGAAGTGTGCCGCACCCGAACTTAGGTTCAAGGTTTTGCCTGTTTTAAACATGTAGTCAAACACAGATTGGATAGCATGTATGTATAGCCCCTGTTTTTGCGGTGCATCGGTATCGTAGCCCACTAACGGCGAGGTAATGGTCTGTTCAATCACAAACAAGCCGGAAAACGCTTTTAGCCGCCCCTCTTTGTCTGCAAACCCTTGGAAAATTACACTTTGGCTCTGGTGGCAGGTTTGGAAAAAGGGCAAAGTGAACTGGGGATTATGCTGCGAATACTTTTCAAGGTAAAGTTTTTGGTAAAGCACAAGGGCTTCTTGGAGGTAAGAACCCATTGCATTATGGTCAAGGTAATGCAGATTTTGTTTGCGCATCAAACGTAAATCCTGTTTATTGTTGTTGTGTTTGCGCCACATGTCCCACGTCAGGTCGTACAAATACACTTGTCGGCTGCCCACCAAAGCATAGCCATTCCGCCGGAAAGATTCGAGCAAATACCCGTGTTGTGGTTCATTCAAGGAGCGAAAAATCAAGGCATGTTGCGGAAACGCATCACGTAAAAATACCGTTACGTCTTTGAGTTCTGTCCCAGACCAAGCCGGATAAGGATTTGTGGAGAGCAAAAAATTATTGACATGTACGTTTTGGTTGATTTGTCCCGCTTTTAAAATCAAACTCGCCCCTTTCAGTAAACCCAATAAACCCCATTTTAATAGCGGATTTTGGATGTTTCGCTTGATTTCGTCTTGCGCATAAAGCACATAAGCCGTAAAAGGCGAGCAAGTAAACGTGCTTTCCCACTCGGTATAATTGATGGTGACGGGCAAAAAAAGGTCTTCTTTTACCTGCAACATCCGAAAATCGGTATCCGCATTTTGAATCCAATAGGCCGCTGGTGCGCCCAAGAACATGGCCGCATAGTCCTTTACCACGCCTTCGGGCAAGTCCGCCAATAAAACCCATTTTGGCATATCCTATATCCTATACGGTTAATGCTTCGCCATTGTATTCTATATCGCCTGTTGTGGCCGCTAACCACGTTCGGTTTTGGACAAATTTAAGGTATGAAATCTCCAAAAGGCTCAAGGCTTGAAGGAAAAAAGGTGCTTGGTCTTTAGGGTGAAAAATGACGTCTTGGGCACGACGAACAGGACGGGTAAAGAAGCGAATTGGGTGCAAAAGCGCCATCGCATACTTGATGGCATAAGATTGCTTCATGCTTGGAAAGGGTATCTTCTCCGTTAGAAATGCAGTTGCTAAGTCTTTATTTAATAAGTGTGCGCCACTGGTTCCGCGTGGGTTGCACTCAATAAAATAAGGCCGATCATCGGCATCCAAGATCACGTCAAAACAAAGTTGTCCGGTGTAGTGACACTGCTGGCCAAATGCCTGAACCTGTGCAAAACTGGCCGGATGGTGGATGGGTTCAAAATAGATTCCAGAGCCTCTTCCCGCCCGATACAAGGGGTGATAAGCTGCATATGCCTTAAGTTGCCCTTGATCCCAAAGGCTATAAATACAGATTTCCTTGCCTTGTATCCGTTTTTGGGCAATCCAATCTGGCCGTTCTGCCTCGGTAAAGGCATCAGGGGAAAGCGTGCGCCCTAATACGGTAGCAGTGGCAAAACGCGAATAAATGGGTTTAAAAACATAGTCTTCACTGTGTGCCCAGTCTCGAAACTCCGAAAGGCGTTGTGTTTCTGGCATAGGCAAGTGGGTAGAAAAATCGGTATAAAACTGCCACTTATTGTGTAACTGCCGTAGTAAGTTGAAATCAGCCGTCCAGACCTTGCAAGGAAAGGCTGGTTTGCAAAAGCCTACATAAAAAGCTTCCTCGCAGGTCGGGATGAAGTGACCGATGTTTTCGTCAATGATGAGTTGTGTCAAGGCTTGCTTAAAAGCGGATAGCGCATAACGAGGCGAAGGCAAAACCACATATCGCGCCACCGCATTCGACCAACGTGCAATGGTTAAGTGGCACGAATCCGCCATCACCACCCGATGTCCCTGCCCATGAAAACTACGGGCCAACTCTAAGGCAATCGGGGCGCGTGCGCCTGTGATGAGGATGGTTTGGGCTGCGGACATAGACTGTGGTTGGGCTTGTATGGCAAGTATCACGAGTAAAGTTGCTCTCGGTTCCGCCAAATGGCCACACTATTGTACCACGTCTTCTAATATAAGGAACCACCTCAATGGGTAATAAGCCAATAAGCCCCCACACCACAAAGATGTAGGGGCATGGATTGCCTATTTATTCCGCTTAAACCGAAGGCCAATGGCGATATTTCCGTATCCCACAGCATTATACCAGTTTGTATATAATATTTCGCCGCTGGTGGCATAATACTTACCAAAATGCACCTGAAAAAAATATATCCATTTGGGGCGTTTGTTTAACGAAGCTCCAGCCCCTATATGCCAGCCCGGTAGTAGTACATCTGGGAGTTTATCAATCCTTACATTGTCTGGGTTTTTCGGATCTCGCCATTCGCTGGCGGTTACACTATGGTAAGACAGCCCTACCCCTCCAAAACCAAAGACCGCTACCCCATTCATGTCTTCTTTGGTTTGATGGGCATAACTCACCAAGAGGTTACCAACGTATTGAGTTGATGGGGAATACACCCATTGCTGATTAGCCTCACCTATAACATTTCCATTCAGATCAATTATAGGTGTACTATATCCAAATCTTCCACCTACATCGTAAAACGCACTGTACCGTGCCGTTGCCCTCAATTCGCCGTATCGGTGAACCGGAATCCCCACTCCCAAACCAATCGCTTCGCGACTTATATTTTGAGCGTCATAGCTTTCATAGGAATAAGGCAATCCTAAATCTATGGAGAAATTGGTTTGTGCAAAGAGTGTAGGGGGCAATGGAAGAAGGGCTAAGCAAAAGAATAAAAGTTTCATGGCGTTTTTTTTTATGAAGGGCTATTGCATCTTTCCCTGTCGGTGTTCTAAGAATTAAAATGTTTTGAAAAAAATATTTAGCACGCTAAAAAATGATACTATAAAGCACCTTTAAAGGTACATTATATAAGGTATAAAAATCAATATGTGATCTTAAAAATTACCACTACCAAGTATGTTCAGTTGAGGTATAGGTGTTAAATAAGGCTGTTTACATACTTGATCAACCTCCTATGTATGTAAAAATAAAAGGTTTGCACAAATAAGCAATCTATTTCACAAGGCGGTCAATTCAAAATTTAAAAAGCTCCAAACCTCTCAACGTTTTGAAAGTAGCTACGCTCTTCTGTTTGGTATTTAGCGTGTGATTTATGGCTTTTAAACCATTGTTATTGAATGACTTGAATGATTAACGAAATAGTGGCATCGTCGGTTAGCGCGGAGGCATCCAGCAAGAACTACGCATAATGCGATATTAACGCCGTCCTTCAGGGCGGAGAAGCGAGCGCACAAACCCGAAAAGGCTTTAGCCCTGAACGATGGTAAATGGTGAATGCTGTTCGTTCGGAGCGGCTTTCGATGAAGATGCCACCCCAATGGGGCTGGGCTGTGACTTTGAAATGGATTTCTACGAATATCTCACCCCGATGGGGTTCGTCAGGGCTAAAGCCGGAAGGCGTGGCTACAGACAACCCCACGCTGAAGCATGGGGTTAGTGCCAATCCAGAAAACATGTGGCACGCTGCTTATCTGAATAGAGACGTAAAGCAAGCAAAAACAAGGCTAAATAGAACATTAACGCCGTCTTTTAGGGTGGAGAAGCGAGCGCACAAACCCGAAAAGGCTTTAGCCCTGAATGCTCACCCCGCGTGTATGCTGCTCATTGGAAACAGATTTCGATTATAATGCCAAGGTCATGTAAAAAGCATTATCGCTTATTTTTTCTGTAGAACGGTTTATTACACCCCTCCCACGACATCTTCTAATAAAGGAACCATGTCAATGGGCGGTAATTTGTCGGTAAGGCGAATCGTTTCCAAGGCCATATTTATGATCTGCCCCAACGTCCGGAGGAAATTTTCGAAGTGGGATTGTTGGTCTTTAAGCGGTAGGTTGCGGTAGCCATCGGCAGAAATCCGCTCATTGAACGCCTCGATTGCCCAATAAATAGCGGATTGACGCCCGATTTTGAATTGATAAGCGGCTTCGGGAATGGATTCTATGCGGAGGTTTTTGTTAACCGCCAAGGTTTTTCCGGAACGAATGCGCCGGACGGACTCTATTGGCTCGAAGGAGCCATTGAGGTGGAGGCGGTGTGGTTGGATGTTCTTATAAAACTGATGTAATCCGGCAAGTGTTTTCCCCAAATCCACCATGCCCCAAAAATCGGTCAGGAATGGAATCCTGGGCACATCCCATTGTAAATTCACCGCATAATGGCTTCTATATTCGGGATGAAAAAGGACGGCATACGCATAATGGAAGATGGCCCATTTGTGGATGTCTGGGTCATGATAATATTCTTGGAAATAAAAAAGGGCTTCGTCGGTAATGTTTTCGATCTTGCCTCCTTCTTCGTCATAGATCAAAAAGGGCAATAGGAATTGGCCTTCTCCCCATGTACCGATCAGTTTACGGGTTTGCCAAGCGGTAAAAGGCTCATCTAATCCACTGCTGATCACCAAGGCGCGGTTGTCTGTCTCGGAGGCCACATCTGGAAAAGCGCGTAGAACATCATAGGCGTTTTGTTCCCCGATCCAGCAATATGCCTCGGCAAAAGGTTTCGGGAAATAGCGCCGCACGCCGTCATAATCCGAATTTGGCAAGAGGTGGTTGTGGACGGAAGTCCGAACTTGGTTGGAATCGGGTCCAGTGATTAAGGCACGCCGTTTGGCCGAAAGTGCCATGGTTCGTTGACGGAAGATGCTCACTTCTGTCCAGTTTTCGGAGATCAGCGGGACAAAGGTCTCATATTCTGGTCGGATGCCTTTAGAAGGCCAAACTTCTGGTGTGTGTGGTCGGATTTCCTCCCAATCTACGGAACGGAACGAGGATAATGCCTCAAGATAGCGAAGGGTAGCCCCTTGATCCCAATGTTCTGGAGAGCCTTTGTAGTAGAGATAGGCGGATGTATCAGCGGGCTTGGTACGATCCATCACAAAAAATGCCATGCACATTTCTTCATTACCTTCCCAACCCATATCCCCAATTTCAAACACGTAAATCGCGGTGAACTCCTCCATTAACCGACGCCGCAGGGCCGCATAACGGCTCCGGTGGAAAAACGCAACGGGCATATAAAAGGCCATTACTCCTTGATCGTCCAATCGGTCGCTTGACCAACGCAAGGCCCGAACCCAGCCTTTAGCGTCCTCTTCTTGAAGGGCATAGGCTTGCTCAATTCGTCCCAATAAACCCTTGAGAGCGGCATGGCCTCGGATGTTTTCCTCTGGCTTGGGGTCACTTGGTGGGCTACCCAAAATAACGTGTATCGGACGCGAGCGTTGGAGTTGCGTGCGCTCAATATTTTCTGGATTAAACAAGGCCATCTGCCGACTCGTCCCCAAACCGAAGGTATCTACGAGGCACATGCCGGGGAAGGCAACGGCTTTTTGAGCAAGTGCTTGGTACTCTTGTTCAATATTTAGTGCGGCCAGATAATAGGGTAATAACCGCCTTTCATTGCCGTGTAGGTCTTCTGAAAACTTATATGCCAAAACGTCGGGCGAGAGATGGCGAATCAGTTGCACCATGTAGTTGCCAGCACGCATAAACGGGTTGAGTACCTGAACACCGGGTGTGCTAAGCGAGTGTCCGAAATAGGCTTGCAACAACTCGTCGGTACATCTGACCATAAATGCCTGCAAGGTGTCTGGCGTTTCGGCCGGTTGTGGCACTTCATCGGTTCGTCCAGACAAGAAGTTCCGATACACACTTTCCAAAAAACCATGTCCCCATTTGCGCGGCAACGCCCGATAGGTTCCGGCAACGGCTTTATAGAAAGCGTCTAATGTTGTATTCCATTTTTCCCTTTGTAGGGCAAACGAAGGAATGAGTTGCAAAACTTCTTCCATTTCAAGCGCAACGGCATTGCGTTCGGCAAAGCGGTCGGTTTCAAAAAGGAGGTTAAAGAGTGGTGCGGATAAGAGGTGTTGCACGAGCAACTCATCTACATCTTTATAAGCAAATCCGGCATATAGGACTTCTTTGCAAATGTGTATCAACTGCTTATAGCGCAATACAAAAGCGTTGCTTTGGCTACGCTGTACCCGCATGATGGTGGCAAAATGTCGGGTGGCTTTTCGGATTTGTGGGGCAAAGGCCGTGACCAAATCGTCCCAACTTTCGGCCAATGGTGGGATTAATCCGAAAAATGCAACCACAATACTATGCAAGCCAGTGGTTTCACGTAGGTCTTCTTCTGCTATGATGTGGTTGTTTTGCACCAGAGTGGCCCGTTCTGGGCTGTGGAAGAGGGCATTCTGAACGTCACCCTTGCGCATCACTTCGGCAACAGTATGGTGCATGTGGGACTCATTTTCGCAAACATACACCATCCCGATGGGCAAGCGGAAGGGGTTCAGCACCGCAAGGTGTTGGCGCGTATCTTCCATTCCTACCAACCAACTGTATCCCAATTCTCTACAACAACGCTCTAAAATCTGGCGAAATGCCGTTCTAAGCCCAGACAAACGCTCCTCATCGGAAGACGTCTGCTTCTGGAGGCAAGCCAAATAATGACGTATGGGCTGGTGCGTCGGTTTTAGGGAAACTTCTGGCATCAGAGGTTGGGGAAATCATCGGTTTAAGGGAAAGCAAGCTAAGTTTTTTTTACCCGTTTTATTGATGAATTTCGACGACCTTGCGTTGTATCCTTAGCCTAAATCCGGTGGGTTTTCTGGCTTTAAACCTTTCAATAACAGCGGGATCAATGCCTCTAATTCCGTCCAATTTTCTTCGTCTTGGAGATGGAAATTCATAAAGTAGCGATGGTGTTTGCTCATGAGTGATAAATAAATTATCCCAGCAATCATAAGGGTAACGGCGTTGTTAAGCGTAGCTTTATCTACTATATCGGTTGGCGCGTGTTCAAAAGAAGAAATTAGGCGGCTATTGGCATACTTGAAGAGTGGGCGGGTAGCATCGGTATGGGCTTGATTCACCTGCGAGCGGAGGATTTCTTGGGTTCCGGGCTTGGCCCTAAGTTCTTTGGCATAAGCCGCTATTTTGTCTGCAACTTGTTCTAAGGAGAGAAGCCCATTCGGATGGTCTAAATACCGGAAAAAGTCGCCCTCTTCGGCATAACGCAAGAACAGTCCCTTTAAGCCATCAAAGTAGCGATAGACTAAATTTTTGTCAACACCAGCTTGTTTGGCCAAGGCATTAATACCCAACTTTGCGAATCCTTCAGTTTCTAACATCTCGGTAAATGCTCGGTAAATGCGTTCTTCGGTTTCGTTTCTGTTCCTCATATGGGCCATGGTCTTTGTGGGTGATTAGATAATTTGTGGGTGATCAACTAAGGTATTTACAAAATCGTGGGGCTACGGCATCAAAACCCAAAATGGCTTTCATTAAATTTCTTCTAATTAACACTGTTAAGTTGGCTTTAGTGGGAGCGCTTTTTATATTGTCACCACCCAGCGACACTGCATAAGGTAAAACCATTCCCGCACATTTGCAACCATTCCCAAAAATCCTATGAAATCCCCTTACTTCACCGAAGAACACGAGATGTTCAGAAGCACGATCCAAGATTTTTTGACCAAAGAAGCCATCCCACACTTCAAGAAATGGGAGGAAGCCGGCCAAATAGACCGCGAGATTTTCCAGAAAATGGGCGAAATGGGCTTTTTCGGCCTTGATGCGCCCGAAGAATACGGCGGCTTAGGCACGGATTTTATGTACACGGCCATCTTCTTGCACGAATTGGGACGGGCAGGCAATACGGGTTTTGCGACAGCCGTAACCACCCATGCGTATTTGGCGATGAACTACCTGATCAAGGGTGCAGCGCCCCATCTGAAAGAAAAATATCTTGCACCAAGTGTTCGAGGAGAATTGTTGGGTGCACTTGCGATGACCGAGCCTTTTGCAGGGTCAGACCTAAAAGCCTTACGTTCTACGGCTGTTTTGGAAGGCGACCACTATATCGTGAACGGCTCGAAAACATTCATCACCAATGGCCATTATTGTGACTATTTTGTGACGGCAGTGAAAATGGAAAAAGGCATTTCTATGTTGGTCATAGACCGCAATACGCCGGGTGTGACAACCTCTAAGCTGCAAAAAATCGGGATGTTGTCTTCCGATACCGCCGAGATTGCGTTCGACAACGTTCGGGTTCCGGTAGAAAACCTCTTGGGCGAAGAAGGTAAAGGCTTTTATTATATGATGGAAAGTCTCCAAACGGAGCGCCTAACGCTCTCCCATTGCAATATGGGGCTTATGGAGCGTGCGATAGACCTTACCTTGCAGTATATGAACGAGCGCCAAGCCTTCGGACAGTCCATTAACAAATTTCAGGCATTGCGCCACCGCATGGCCGATATAGCCTCGGAGGTGGAGGCATACAAGCAGTTTATCAACCATACTTCTTGGCTTTTTGGTCATGGGGAACAAGTGGTAAAAGAGTGTTCTATGCTTAAATTACGCACGTCGGAGTTGTTGAAAAAGGTGGTGGATGAGTGTCTTCAGATGTTTGGTGGCTACGGTTTTATGGAAGAATATGAAATCGCAAGGATGTACAGAGATGTTCGGGTGATTCCTATCTATGCCGGAACGTCCGAAATCATGCGCGAGATTATTGCTAAGATCATCATAGATGGTCATCAGTATAAGTCAGCATATAAAGGGGCTTGATTAATCTAAAACCATTAAATATAAGCGTTTATTACATGTCGGTAGCAGAAGCATTAAACCGAGATTATCCGGTTGTTTATGAGCAAAAGGTTTTATGGCAACATGTTGATGCGGCGAGGCATGTAAACAATGTGACGTATGTACAGTGGTTCGAGGATGCGCGGGTATATTATTTTGAGAAATTAGGACTTGCGGCTCTTCCGGGCGAGTCGGACGATCCCGTAGGGATTATTCTGGCTTGGCAGGCATGTAAATACACCGCGCCACTCTTCTATTTGGACACGGCGCTCATCGGTATTCGGATTACCAAGATCGAAACAGACCGTTTTTGGATGGAATGTAAGATGGTGAGCCGCGAAAGGAGCCAAGTGGTGGCCATTGCCGAGAGCAAAATTGTGGCTTATGATTATGCCAAACACCGTAAATCCAACCTCCAACTTGACTGGGTGCGCCGTATTCAGGAACTCGAAGGGCCAGAAAAGGACTTGATTGCCGCGCCTGAAACTGTTTAACAAACCGATAATTTCTTAAGACATAAGACGATAAAATGGCATGAAACGACTTGTTTGCATCAGTAAAACCCCCGATACCACAGCCCAGATCAGTTTCTCGGCTGATGGCAAAACGTTTAACAGCGCAGGGGTACAATATATCCTAAATCCTTACGACGAATGGTATGCCTTGGTTCGTGCGGTTGAACTCAAAGAAAAACAGGGCGGAACCGTAACCGTCTTGAATGTGGGATTGGCCGAGAACGATCAGATTATCCGAAAAGCCCTTGCGATTGGCGGCGATGATGCCATTCGGGTGAATGTAGATCCCCAAAGTGCTCTTTTTACCGCAAAGCAAATTGCGGAAGTGGCCCAAAGTGGTGACTATGAGGTGGTTTTTTGTGGTAAAGAAACCATTGATTATAATGCCTCGGAAGTGGGCGCGATGGTTGCGGAGTTTTTAGATGTGCCCTTTATTTCATATGCCACCCATTTGGACATGGACGGCCAAACGGCCACTATTACCCGCGACATCGAGGGTGGAAGCGAGGTCGTAGAAGTGACGGCTCCCTTCGTGGTAAGCGCCGCTAAGGGCATGGCCGAGCAACGTATCCCGAATATGCGCGGCATTATGATGGCCAAAAACAAGCCCTTGAAGGTGGTCTCGCCAGTTCCATTCGAGGATCCTGTTCAGGTGGTTCAGTTCAGTTTGCCGCCCGCTAAACAAGGCGTGAAAATGGTTTCACCGGAAGATATGGACGAGTTGGTTCGGTTGCTCCACGAAGAAGCCAAAGTCATTTAACCCCAAACGCAATAAATTTTCTACGATCATGGTGCTTGTATATGCAGAAAGCCCAAATGGGCAGTTTAAAAAAGCGGCTTTTGAGGCCGTGGCTTATGGTCATCTCACGGCTCAAGCCATGGGAACCACTTGTGTTGCGTTGGTATTGGGCAAGGCAGACGATGCCGGACAGTTGGGGCGGTATGGCGCTACCCGTGTTTATCATGTACAACACGACCACCTTACGAACTTCGATAGCCAAGTGTATGCCTCGGTTATTGCCTCAGCGGGGCAGAAATTGGGGGTACAAGTGGTGGTGGTAAGCCATTCTTCTACCGGAAAATCGTTGCTCGGTCGCTTGGCCGTTAAACTCAATGCCGGATCGGTAGCGGGTGTAAAATCGGTTCCAACTACCGAAGGTGGATTTTTGGTTCAGAAAGGGGTTTTTTCGGGTAAAGCAACCGCAACTTACGCGATTTCTTCCGCCGCCAAGGTCTTGTCGGTGATGGGCAATAGTCTTCCTGCAACGGTTGTGGGAGATGTGGTCTCGGTGGAGGTATTGGACGTCGTGGTTCCCGCACCGAGGGTTCAGGTAAAGGAAGTCAAGACGGTATCCAGTGGAAAAGCGCCATTGCCAGAGGCCGAACTGGTGGTCTCGGCGGGGCGGGGGCTTAAAGGGCCGGAAAACTGGGGCATTGTAGAGGACTTGGCAGATGCTTTAGGGGCAACCACGGCTTGCTCGCGTCCGGTGGCCGATATTGGCTGGCGTCCGCACCACGAGCACGTTGGCCAAACGGGTGTGGCCATCCGTCCGAACCTCTATATTGCGGCGGGCATTTCGGGTGCGATTCAGCACTTGGCGGGGGTAAATTCCAGTAAGGTGATTGTGGTCATCAACAAAGACCCGGAGGCGCCGTTCTTCAAAGCAGCAGATTATGGCGTAGTGGGCGATGCCTTCGAGGTGCTTCCGCGTCTTACCGATGCCGTTAAACGTTTTAAAAACAGCTAATTGCCGATCATAATGTTGCAATCCCTGCTTTTTCTGTTGGTGGTGGCGGTGGCCGGATTTTTCGCCTTCCGCTCCTTTCGCCGCATTTACCGAAACATCCATTTCGGTAAACCGGAGGCCATTAACGAAGATGCCGCACAGCGCCGGAAAAATGTGCTGTTGGTGGCTTTTGGACAAAAGAAAATGTTTAAGCAGTGGTTGCCGGCTGTCCTACACCTCTTTATTTATGTGGCCTTTGTCATCACACAAATTGAATTGCTGGAGATTTTTATTGATGGTCTGACAGGGAATCACCGGATTTTTGCACCGTACTTGGGTGGATTTTATACCTTCGTCATTGGCTTTATAGAGGTGCTATCGGTGCTCGCATTTGTGGCAACGGTTACATTTTTGGCACGCCGTAATTTACTCAAGATCCCTCGATTCACCAAGCCGGAATTGGAAGGTTGGCCCCGATTGGATGCAAATCTGATCTTGTTTGGGGAAATTATCCTGATTACGGGAATTTTTTGTATGAATGGGGCTGATGTGGTCTTGCAGAAAATCCGCCCAGAGCATTACCCTGATACTGGATTTTTGGCCATTAGCGGCTGGTTGGGGCCTCTGCTCTTTGGTGGTCTCTCGGAGGGGGCTTTGGTGGGGGTAGAGCGCTTTGGTTGGTGGTTACATCTCCTTACCGTGTTGGCTTTTTTGAACTATTTGCCATACTCCAAGCACTTGCACATTATGCTGGCTTTCCCCAATGTCTATTTTTCATGCCTCAAACCTCGTGGTGAGATGGACAATATGCCGGTGATTATGAATGAAGTAAAAGGCATGATGGGGCTTGTGCAGGAAACCGAAAACACATCGGAAGGCGGTGATGTGCCTGAATTTGGCGCAAAAGACGTGTTTGACCTGAGTTGGAAAACCGTTTTGGATGCCTATACCTGTACCGAATGTGGCCGCTGTACCGAGGCATGTCCGGCGAATATCACCGGAAAGAAGTTGTCTCCACGTAAAATCATGATGGATATCCGCGACCGCGCCGAAGAAATCGGAAGGAACATTGATACCAACAACACCAAACTGATCTCGCCCGAAAAAGGGGGAGAGGTGTTAACGGCAGAAAATTATGCCGATGGGAAAAGCCTGTTCGACTACATTAGCCGTGAGGAAATCCATGCCTGCACCACTTGCAATGCCTGTGTAGAAGCCTGTCCGGTGCTGATTAATCCCGTTGTTCCGATTTTGGAACTCCGGCGATACGAAATTCTAACCGAGGCTACAGGCCCACAAGAGTGGGTTCCGATGTTTACCAGTGTCGAAAACAGTGGAGCCGTTTGGCAAATGCCCGTTTCCCGCGATGCTTGGACGCAAGAAGCTTAATTCATCCTCCGGCCTAAAAAATACAACCATGCAAATCCCTGTTTTAGCTGAACTTGTCGCAGAAGGAAAAACGCCTGAAATTCTGTTCTGGGTGGGTTGTGCCGGTAGTTTTGATAACCGTGCCCAAAAAGTAACCCGCGCCTTTTGCAAAATTCTGCACGAGGCGGGCATTTCATATGCCATTCTGGGCAATGAAGAGCAATGTACGGGGGATGCTGCCCGTCGTGCCGGAAATGAGTTTGTCTTCCAAATGGCAGCCTTGCAAAATATTCAGGTATTGGACGGCTATGGCATAACGAAAATTGTGACAGCTTGCCCACATTGTTTTAATACCCTTAAAAACGATTATCCTGCGCTTGGCGGACATTACGAGGTCTTGCACCATACTCAGTTGATCCACCAACTGTTTTTGCAAGGCCGTCTAAAACTCAAAGAAGGCGGCTCATTCAAGGGGAAACGAATCACTTACCACGATTCTTGTTATTTAGGCCGGATTAATGGTGTTTACGAGATTCCACGTGCCATTTTAGCGGCTTTAGATGCGGACTTGGTGGAGCTTAAACGCTCGAAAAGTAATGGGCTGTGTTGTGGAGCTGGTGGTGCACAAATGTTTAAGGAAGACGAGCCGGGGGAAAAGCATATCAACGTGGCACGAACAGAAGAAGTCCTGACGACGAATCCGGCGGCAGTGGTTGCGAATTGCCCGTTTTGTCTTACGATGTTACAAGACGGATTAAAGGCAAAGGAAAAACAAGACGAGGTGGCGGTCAGGGATATTGCAGAGTTGGTGGCAGAGCGGCTTTAAGGTTTTTGTAGGAATCTACGTTTTCATTACGGTGGTTCATGGCTTTTTTAAAGGCTTGTGCATAGTTTCGGCTAAGGCGTAACACAACATTATTCCGCAGAACAAGGTCATAATCTCCATTAAGACGGGACTTAAGGGCTACAACTTCCCGTAAACTCACCATCGTCGATTTATGAATCCGTACCACTTCCTTCGGGTTCAGTTGTTGTTCTAAACCTCTAAGTGAGCCTTGGTATAAATGTTTTTTCTGTCGTGTGTGAAGACAGATGTAAGGTGTTTGGGAGGTCAAATAAACAATATCGGCAAGAGGAATGGGTTGCCGAATCCCATTTTCTAGAACAACTACGTGTTCCAAATACATTTTTTCCTGCTCCGGTGGGCTTGGTTGTACTACTACTTCTTGAATGGTTGCGTTTTCTGTCGGAAGGGGCTTGTTTGCTTCTTCTTTGTGCATTTGCCAGTGGCTCCACCCCCAAGCCGTGCCATATACCAAGACCAAGATCACGGGGAACTCGGCAAGTGCATACTGAAGGGTTTGGCCATATGCAAATGTATGGGCATACCACAACCATGAGAGTGCCCATACCAAGGCGGGGAACCATAAAAGGTGTAAGATTGTGGGCAAAACTACCCATAAGAAAAGTCCAATCGGGAGGGGGAAGTTTCTTATGGAAGCAAACTGTTGCTGTATAATCAATATGGGGACAAAGAGCCACCAAATCAGGCTAAAAAGGAATGACTCGGCAAAGTAAAAGCGATACTGCTGAAATTGGGCTTCTACATAGTCTTGAAATACCGTCAAAACAATGGGTAAGAGTGCCAAAAGGCCCAACAAAAGGGTCTTAGATTTGACGGAGTAGGCTTCAAAATGGAATACTCCTCGGAATCGCCTCATCTTTACGCCCGTTTACAAGGTTTTTGTACCCGTCCGACCAAGTGATTTTTCCTCTGGTAATTCGCTTGAAGGTTGTAACATACCCGATTTAAACCTTTGATTCTCCGCTTCTAATGCCTCCAAACGCAACTGGAGCGGCTTCGTAGCCTCTGCAACGGACGCTTGAATCATCCCTTTCAGCTCGGAGGAAGACATGGAATGATCATCTTTTTGCTGCCACATTTTGGCTTCTAAGTCCCATTTGTGTTTTCGGGCTTTTGCTATAATTGAGGCTACGGCAACGGCTCCACCCATCATAATGGCAACAACAGGAATTAAGTTTGGATCCATATGTTTATGTTTGTTTTAAAGGATTTTGGTTTTTTCCGATGGAGCGCCCAACCTCTTCTTGGGGTATTGGTTGGTGCATAAACTGGCGTTGTGCAGCTTCCAACTGAACCCTGCGCTCGGATAAAGGGACATCTCCCTTCTCGATCGCTTCCGCAATGAGTCGGTTAAACTCGGAGGCAGACAAATCGGCACTGGATTGATTGGCATTTTGCCCTCTTTCGATCTCGATTCTGAACCGCTTAAACCGCAAAACCATGCCAACAATAAAGATCGGGATGGCTACGATAAAGATATAAAAGAAAAAGATATAGGGGGCATCATAACCGCCAGCCTTCGGTTTAGGAGTGTATTTTGGTTTTTCCCACCGATTTATCGGAATCACCTCCTATCACCGTCGAAGCAAGTGGTGTAGCGGCCTTCAGGATTCTGAGTTCACTTTCCAAATCTGCTACTTTATTTTGCAACGGGAGTGTGGCCTCTGCCACGGTCTGTTGTATCAGGTCTTTTAATTCTGAAGACGAGAGGGAGTTGTCTGGCTCGTTGGTCTTTGTGGCCATGCGTTCGCGGTGTTCTAAGTCCAACTTATACCGTTTATGCCTGAGTGACATGGTAATAATAGTGATGGGAAGGACAACCGCTGTCCCAATAACGATAAATACTTCTGCGAGATGTTCCATGGGTGTTCGGGTTTTAATCCATGCGCTACGGTGGGTTCATGGCTCTGGTTTCAGAAGAGGATAAAACAAAATGGGCTCTCGTACAAGTTTTTTACTGAACAGGTTGGTTTATAGCCAAAAATCAAGAGCCACACTCCAAGGAGAAGTGTGGCCATGCGATGTATGTTCGTTCTTTTTACACTTCAGAGGTGTCTTCGGAAGTATCCTCCTTTTTTTTAGACGTATCTTCGTCTTCGTTCTCCATCTCTTTTTCGTCCTCTTCTTCCTCCTCCTCCTCTTCTTTTACCTTTTTGTATTTCTTTTCAGGGTCTTTGCCATAATCTAGGATATAGCCGTCCTCGCGTACCAAAATTTCGCGCTC
This sequence comes from Rhodothermia bacterium, assembly GCA_017303715.1. GTDB lineage: Bacteria > Bacteroidota > Rhodothermia > Rhodothermales > UBA2364 > UBA2364. The sequence continues at coordinate 38,187 of JAFLBZ010000029.1, forward strand.
GCCTTTGCCTGTAATGAGGTCAATTTCGTATTGAACATCGCCATTAGAGTACAACACCCGCTCTACGGAATGGATAATCGCGCCGGGGAACTCGGCCTCAATGTGGTTACGGATGCCTTCGGGGAGGGCCTCGGTGCGCATGTAAATTTCGGAGAGCAAGTGGTGGCCTGTAACAGTAATTTCCACCTCGTAAGAAAAGCCGTCTTGCTCGAAAGAGGCTTCATAAATCTTGTGGGGAACCTCCCAAGACCAAGAAACGCGGCTAACGTCCACTTTCGGGAAGACTTTTTTGAAGGCCCGCAAAATCTCGGCGGGTACAACTAATGAAGAATGTGCCATATTTTTTAACGTTGATGGGTGTTGTTCATGAAAGTAAGTTCATGTTAAGGTAAGAACTTATAAATACATGTGCAAGATGTGTGTGAATTTCAAAATGAGTTTAATTCATTTCTAACCCTAAAGCACGCACGGTTTCAGGATCAACCACCCGTTTCCCATTTTCGCGGACGGCCACACCGAACCCCTCGGAGTAGTCCCACATCGTCCAAGGAATTTGGTAGCGTTCCAAGAGGGTTCGCACATCTCGAATCCAATTCAGCCGGTCTTGTGGCGGGGCGGCAAGGCGATAGACCCCAAATTCGGCACAAATAACCGGAACCCGAAAGCGCTGTCCCCAAAGAAAAGGTTTGGCTAAACGTGCTTGCAGGCGGTTTTTGTCCCATTTTTCGGCGGCATAAGCACGGGCTAATGGCTGCGCAACGGCTGGTAATTGGGGCAAAATCTGGTTTATGCGTACTTTGTCATACGGATAAGGCAGGTCGCGGAGGAATGGCCAAGCTGCAACGGCCCACGTTGCGCCCTGATGGGTAAATGTTCCGGGTTCATAAAAATGGAAGGCATACACCACATTGTCATCACCGACGGGCTGTAATAACTCCAATTGGTCTAAGCTCGAAAACATGTCGCCAACGGCTACCAAAGTATGGCTGGGTGTGCCCTGTCTCATTGCGGTAAGAAGCTGTTTTTGAAAGGCTTGCCAGTCGCGGGAATCATTCATCACGGGTTCATTAAGTGGTTCAAGGAAAAGCAATTCTGGATTCGCATCGGCCAATTTTGTGGCCAAAGCCTGCCAAAACCGGATAAATGCTTTCCGAAAATTGGTCTCGGTTTCTAAACGATTTTTAAATGCCGTATCGCCGTGCATTTCCAACGTAATGGCCAATTCTTTCCCCATCATCCTTTCCAAAGCCCGCCGGACTTCCAGAAAATTGGCCTCATAAAGCACTTCAGGGTTGTTTTCGTTAAAGAGCAACGCTGGATCCACTGGAAAACGCACATGCCGAAACCCCAACTTGGCGATGGTGGTAAAGTCGGAGTCCACCATAAAAGTGCGCATTCGTTCAGGTGTAATGGTGGTTTGGGCAAACCAATGGCTTAGGTTCACCCCGCGATTCATTCGTGCCAATCGTTCCGGCGGAACTTTTGAGAGGGGAGACAACGCCACGTCGGTTAAGGTATTGTCGCAGGCCGAGAGTCCAAACAGCCATACCCCGTACACAACCCGCTGCAAAGTGCGGCATGTCCGGTAAAAGAACATCGTTAGCGACGGAAGTGAAGTAAACCCTTTTTCCCTCTTCATATTGGTCGTTAAGGGCTACTTTGTTCTTCTACTTTTCGGTTTTGTAACAAAGCCCAAAAGATGGGCAAAGCCGTCACCAAAACTACAAAAAAGGCCACCACATTGGTTACGGGGCGGTCGCGGGGCTTGGTGAGTTGGCTAAATATCCAAATGGGCAACGTGGCTTGTTGTCCGGCAGTAAACGTAGTTACGATCACTTCGTCGAAGGAGAGGGCAAAGGCCAACATACCACCCGCCACCAAAGCGGAGGAAATATTTGGGAAAACAACATAGCGGAATGTTTGCCAACCGTCCGCGCCCAAATCCATCGAGGCTTCTATTAGCGACGGATTAGAACGGCGGAACCGTGCCAAAACATTGTTATACACCACCACCACACAAAACGTGGCGTGGCCAATCACGATTGTCCAGAAATTAAATGGCATTCCGGCCTCGCCCATTGCAGCCCGCAAAGCAATGCCCGTCACAATACCGGGCAGGGCAATGGGTAAAACCAACAAGAAAGAGATGGCCTCCCGACCAAAGAAGCGGCTACGATACACTGCCGCCGCTGCCAGCGTTCCTAAAACCAAAGCCACAACCGTAGAAATGGTCGCCACCCGGACGGAGAGGCTCAATGCAACCCACATATCGGCACGGCTCCAAGCAATCCCAAACCACTTAAGCGTTAGACCCGGTGGCGGAAAGGTGAAGGTGGACGAATCGGTGGTGAAGGCATACAACATCACCACAAAAAACGGAATGTGGAGGAAGGCCACGACTCCCCACATGGCAATCGCAAGTCCTATATTTTTGTTTTTCATGCGTTTATGCCATTTTGTTTGCTAGAGAAGGTGAAAATATCCTTGGACGCATATGGAGCCATAATCTGAACAAGAACTTTTGTTTAGAGTGCCTCAAATGCGCCTGCCTTCCGCGCACCCATCAAATAAAAGACCATAATCACCATCGGCAGAACGGTAAAGGCGGCTGCAAGTGGCAAATTGCCAGCAGTTCCTTGATAACTATAAACAGCCATGCCAATAAAGGGGGTGGAGTCTCCGATGATGGACGGGATGATGTAATCTCCCAACGTAAGCGAGAAGGTAAAAATGCTCCCCGCCACTACGCCCGGTAAAGCCAATGGGAGGATGATCCGCCGGAACGTCTGAAAAGGGCGTGCGCCTAAATCGCCCGAAGCATCCAACAAAGAATGCGGAATGCGCTCCAGCGATGACTGGATGGGGAGGATCATGTATGGCAACCAAATGTAGGTAAACACCAAAAATAAACCGAAATTGGAAACCGAGAGCGATGACCCACCCACAACGGGCAAGGACAGCAAGCCTTCTAAAACGCCAGAAAGTCCGAATTGTGCAAAAAACCACGAGACCACCCCTTCCTTGGCCAGCATTAACTTCCACGCATACACACGAATGATGTATGAAGACCACAATGGGAGCATAACCGCAAAATAGAGCAGAACCTTAAGCCGTTTACTCGCATACCTTACACTATAATACGCAAATGGAAAGGCAATCACGACGGAACCCAAGGTCACAGTAAGCGCCATAATCGCTGTTTTGAACACAATGCTCATGTGTGCCGCCGAGAACAGGTCAAGGTATGTAGTCAAGGAAAACTCGCGCACCACTTGTCCGGTAAAGCCATCCAAATAATAGAACGACTGGAACAGCAAGGCCGCAAGCGATCCGAGATAAATGACCAGCATCCAGCCTAAAGGTGGGCCGAGCAAGAGCGCCAATAAAGCCGCAGGATGGTTATATAAATAGGTCGAGAATCGGCGAATCATGGGCTTAGTTCACTAATTTGTTCATGGCATCCTTCGTCCAAACCACCCGTACCGTATCTCCTTTTTGTTCGTCTTGGGCTTCTCGGTTTTGGTCTATCACCTGAAGCATCTGCCCTTCCAAGGTGCGGATGGTGAAGCGGGTGAAAATACCCAAATACACTACATCTTCTACCACGCCCAATAGTTGATAATGCCCCGCCGGTGTGTTAAAGTTTTCGTGCAAAAGGTGCATTTTTTCGGGACGAACCGAGAAGGTGGCCGACTCTCCCGTTAAGCGGTGTGCCACTTCGCCGGAAATGAGGTTGGAAGTTCCTACAAAATTGGCTACAAATGCGGTTTGGGGGCGCTCATAGAGGTCTTGTGGAGAGCCAATTTGTTCGATTTTGCCATGGTTAAAGACCGCAATTTGGTCACTTAGCGCCATTGCTTCTTCTTGGTCGTGGGTCACAAAAACAAACGTAATGCCCACTTCTTGTTGAATAGCCTTCAGTTCTACCTGCATCTGTTGCCGCAATTTCAGGTCTAATGCCCCCAAAGGCTCGTCCAATAACAAAATTTTGGGGCGATTGATCAATGCCCTTGCCAAAGCAATACGCTGCCGTTGACCACCCGAAAGTTGGTTGGGTTTGCGACCTCCAACATCGGGCAGGTGCACCAAGTCTAACATCTCCTGCACCCGTTTTTGGCGTTCGGGCTTCGGGACTTTTCGGATCATCAGCCCATATTCCACATTTTGCGCTACGGTCATATGTGGAAAAAGGGCATAATCCTGAAAAACGGTATTTACGTCTCGTTCGTAGGGTGGTTTGTTTGTTACGTCTTCTCCAAAAACCCGAATAATACCAGACGTTGGTAAGTCGAAACCGGCAATCATCCGAAGGCATGTTGTTTTGCCCGAACCCGATGGCCCCAGCATGGTAAAAAAGGCTCCGTCAGCAACCGAGAAAGTGGCTTTGTCCACGGCTTTTATCGTACCAAAATGTCTCGAAACGTGTTCAAAGAAAATGGCTGGATACATGAAATGGGCGTTTAAAAAAGGCGAGTTACCGTCCATAACCCGCCTTTTAAGATTAACTATTGGCAATCATGACGTGCTTTGTGACCTGATAGTCGGATACGGCCTCTGCAGAGAGGTCTTTTCCAAATCCAGATTGTTTGAAACCACCATGTGGCGTCTCGGAGGTAAGCGGGATGTGGTCGTTCACCCAAACCGTCCCATATTCTAAATCGCGGACGACCCGCATTGCCCGTGCAACATCTTTGGTAAAGATAGAGGCCGCCAAGCCGAAGTTCACATCATTGGCCAAGCGAACCGCCTCTTCTTCGCTTTTGAAGGTGTTTATCGTGAGAACGGGGCCAAAGATTTCGGATTGGATGATCTCGGACTTTTGGTCTGCATCCACAATTACCGTAGGTTCAAAGAAGTAGCCCTCTCCCAAGTCTTTTGGTACGCCCCCCCCAGTGAGTACCCGCGCTCCAGTGGCCTTTGCCCGTTCTACAAAGCCTTGTACCCGCTCGCGCTGTACGGAGGAGATCAGTGGCCCCATTTGGGTGTCGTCATTAAAGGGCATTCCGATAACGACATCCCGCATCGCCTCGACAACGGCCTCTTGTACGTCTTTCATACGATCCTCGGCCACATAAATACGGGTGGCCGCCGTGCAATCTTGTCCGGTATTAAACGTTGCACCGATGGTGGCTTTTCCGGCAAAGGCTTCCACATCTGCATCGTCAAAAACAAGCAATGGCGCTTTTCCGCCCAGTTCCAGATGTACCCGTTTTAGGGTATCGGCAGCGGTTTTCATTACTTTTTTTCCTGTTCCCGTAGAACCTGTCAGGCTCACCATCCGCACGTCTGGATGTTCCACCAAGGCTTGCCCGACCTCATTCCCGCCAGTGACAATGTTCACCACACCTTCTGGAATACCTGCCTCGGCAATTAATTCGGCAAGTAGCAAGGTAGAAATGGGGGTTCCGGGAGCCGGTTTCAGGATCGTTGTACATCCAGCAGCGAGAGCTGGCCCCAATTTCCAAACGGCCATCATTAGCGGGTAATTCCAGGGCGCAATCTGCCCAACCACACCAACAGGTTCACGACGAAACATGGAGGTGAAGCCATCGGTAAATTCGCCTGCATGGGAGCCGTGTACATCGCGAGCGGCGGCGGCAAAGAAACGTAAGTTGTCTATGGCAAAGGGTAAATCTGCTCCTAAACTCACAAAGCTATAAGGTTTACCCGTGTTTTCGCTCTCGGCTTTTGCCAAACGTTCGGCATTTTGCTCGATCAAATCGGCCAATTTCCAGAGGGCATAAGAACGGTCGCGAGGCGGTTTTTTGGACCAGCGCCCATCTTCAAAAGCGGCTTTTGCTGCTTGCACTGCACGATCTACATCCTGAACACCAGCATTGACCACTTGGGCAATTTCTGCACCCGTTGCAGGGTCGGTTATGGACATCATACTTCCATCTACTGCATCGGCCCAAGCGCCGTTAATCCACAGTTTATATTGCATGTCTTTAAACGAATTAAAGGGTTGGTTATTGAGAATTGATTATTTTCTCAAGTTTTTGATTTTTAAATGTTTGTTCAGAAAAAACGTCAGCAAGAACCGGATAAACACTGCATCGTCTATCCGGCTTGCTCATGTGGTGATGTGACTAAGATTTACTGGCCATAACCGCTAAATATTGCTTCGTCCATTCGCTGTAGGGGACACACTTACCATTGGGGCAATCAGGCGTTTTCCAGAAGTGGATTTTATCGAAGTTTTCTATCCCATTGGTCTTGCAACCTTCCGCACCTAAGAGTGGGTTGTTGTTACATGCCTCTGGCACGGACGGAACGGAACCAAACCATGCTGCAAGATCGCCTTGTAATTTTTTGTTCAGCGAATGATTGAGCCACATATAAGCACAATTAGGATTGGGCGCTTTGGTGTGCATCATGCTGGTGTCGGCCCAACCTGTTGCACCTTCTACCGGAATGACACTTGCTACGGGTGCTTTGCCGGCGGCCAAACCATTCACCTGGAAAGGCCACGACCCGGTTGCAACCACCCCTTCCGTCTTGAAGTCATCCATTTGCACCATTGCATCGTGCCAATATTTATTGACCAATGCGCGTTGGCCCTTTAGTAAATTGATGGCTGCATCAAATTGTGCCTGCGTCAATTCATAAGGGTCTTTAATGCCCAATTCTGGCTGATGATGTTTGAGGTAAATTGCGGCATCAGCTATATAAATAGGGCCATCAAATGCTTGAACACGGCCTTTGTTGGATTTTCCGTCCGGTAGGTTCATTTCCTTAAAGACGACATCCCAACTGTTAGGTGCAGTTTTAAAGACATTGGTGTTGTACATCAAGACATTGGAACCCCATTGATACGGAACGCCATAATGCACGCCCTCTACCGTGTGCCAAGCCGCATTTTGCAAGCGGCTATCTATCGCACCCCAATCTTTGATCAGGCTAAGGTTAATCGGCTGAACCATCCCACCCCGAATGAGGCGCATGGAGGCATCACCGGAGGCTGTTACAATGTCAAAACCACCTTGGTTCATCAATGTCACCATTTCATCCGAGGTAGCAGCGGTCTTTACTTCCACCTTGCAGCCCGTTTCTTTCTCGAAAGAAGTCACCCAATCGTAGTTTTTATCGGTTTCGCCACGTTCGATGTATCCGGCCCAAGCAATGATGGAGACTTTTCCTTCACCCTTGCCAATGCTTTCCATTGCTTTTGCCCCATTTGTACTGGTAGGCGCATCTGTTTTTTCGCTACCACCTCCACCACAAGCTGAAAGCATCATCCCTAAGAATAAGCCAAGTGGAATAGCCGAAAATGGAAAAATATTTCGCATAGTTAAATATTTGTGCATGATATTGCCTCCTGAAGAGTAAGATGAGTGATGCTGAAAAGGATGCCGTAGCCAATTCGTGTAAACGCTTTCAAGATAAGTTATTCTTGCCTTGTGAAACAATAGCGAAGACGTAACGGAGGTACATCTTTTTAACCAGATCGGGAGAATCAGTGTCAAATTGGTAATAATGATGGGTACTTTTTGCAATTACAGCAAATTGTATAAGATAAAAAGCACAAAGCAGGATACGAACTACCCCAAACCGAGGTTGTAGGAGCAGCCAGTTAAGGAGGGTATTGCTAAACGTCATTCCTGAAAACAGCAAAAGGGCCGGAGTTTCCTCGTAGCCCTTAAGCAAACAACATAATGATGGGAAGTGCAATATTTATTATACCTTAAATTTACGATGTACGAAAACTAAAAAACAATCGTAAAAATACAATAAAAAAGGCCCGATTCAGTAAAATCGGGCCTTAGAACACATTTTTTTTACTTATGCGGCCAATGCAAAGTTGTTTTCAAGCAGGTATTGCGGCGAAACTGGTACGCGCTGTAGCGATACATGCTGGACGAATGCCTCTAAATCACCTTTGGAAAGACCCAAAACGACTGGATGATGCGCCGTCACCAAAAGTACATATTCACCTTCACTCGCGTTAATGATCGGCATGGTCGCCTGATAACGGCGGTAATGGCGGTGGTACAAATCGGCAGAGATGACCTTAACTTGCTGAATCTCGTCGTATCCAATGGCAAAACGAAGGTCACCATTTTGAACATTGACGGAAGTGTTGGTACAGGTGACCGTAGCAGCCGGTTTGAAACCAATCACACAGCCCAAAAGGAAGGTGACAATTAACGAAAGTTGTATTAACCAATAGGTAATGGCTACATCGCCTTGAGGATTTGCCAAAACATCTTCCCGAATAAATGCCCAAGCAAACTGGTTTGCCAACATAAGCGCAATAACGAGGGTAGCAGCTGCAAGGATAAAAAGATTTTCGGCGCGGTAAGCGTCGTTCGTTTGTTTCCGGATAAATTTGCCAAGAGGTGAATAGGCCATATTAAAACGGCTGGCGATCCGGAAGATCAACAGTTGGTAAGTTCCCACTTTTTTAGTTTGTTTGGTTACAAGGGTAGTGAACTATCTGGCTGGTTTGGTAATCCGCAAATTACATAAAAAGAAAAATCAAATACAATATTGACGCATTGCGTTATGTAAAGGAAGTGTGGATTTATGGGATAGATTTGGGCCAAAAGCGCTTGCAATCATTTTTATTCATCCAATCATCAAATTGATTAAAATAATATCTCAAGTTGAGACCCGAAATAAACCCTTTCTGGCGCTTCCCACTCTAAAGTAAGTCTGGGGAAACATCTCCTGAAATTATCTGAGCAACCACCACCATCCATGCTTGATTTTGATTTTGAATCTTCGGATTCCCCATTGGCGCCTGTTACGACGGATGCGCTTCTTTTGACGTATAGCGAGAACCCAGATTCTATCACCGATGCCGAGTTGTTAGAGCGAATTGCGGTTTGGTATTTGGAGCACGAAAATCCCTACGAGGCACTTGTTGCAATAAAACAACTTCTTCACCACTACCCCACGTCCACCTCCGGATGGTTCCTAAAGGGTTTGTCCTTAAATGCGCTCCAAAGATTAGAAGAGGCTCGCGACGCCTTCCGGCAGCACCTCATTTATAATCCCTTAGACGCGGACACGATGGTGCAAATTGGCCAGACTTACGAACAAACGGGGTTCCCTTCTGAAGCATTGGTCACGTATGAGGCCGCACTTGCCGCCGATGCTTTCCATGTTGAGGCACGGTTCAGATTAGGATGGCTTTTGGAGAAGATGAACCGCTACGAGGAGGCCATTCGTCACCTAAAAACCTGTGTACAATACCAACCGGAGCACGAAGAGGCTTGGCATGAACTTGGTTTTTGTTACGAAATGATGGAAAAAGAGGCCTGTGCGCTCTATTGTTACGAGCAGCAGCTAAACATTAATCCATACGCACACCTCACTTGGTACAACAGAGGGATTGTTCTTTCGCGGATGGGGCGGTTTGAAGAAGCGCTTAAATCGTATGATTTTGCAACGGTTATCCAAGAAACCTTCTCGGCGGCGTGGTATAATAGGGGCAATGTTCTGGCCAGACTTTCGCGTTTTCAGGAGGCGATTGACTGCTATAAACGGGCACTACAAACCGATCCCAAAGACGCCGCCGCCTTATACAACATGGCCTTAGCCTACCGACAAATGGGCGATTTGGACGCCTTTTCGGTTTATTGGCAAATGGCAGCCCGAATTAACCCAAACCTTTTGCGTAAACGCTAAGGTTCTCCTCCAAAATTTGGTGTAGATTTGCCCGAATGCACATTGGTTGTATTCGGGCACTTATTTTTAGTCTATATCTCCAGCAACGCACTTGAACATGGAACTTGATTCACACACCCAAATGGTGGCCGTTCTTGGATGGCCCATTCAGCATTCCCTTTCGCCGCGTATCCACAATGCGGCCTTCCAGGCACAGGGCTTGAATATGGCCTACTGTGCTGCTCCCGTTCCTCCAGAAGCCATTAATGCGGCCATTGGCGGGCTTGCAGCGCTTGGATTTGCTGGGGCGAATGTTACGCTACCGCACAAAGAAACCGCGTTCCAACTCATGCATGAATGCTCGGAAGCCGCGAAAGCCGTCCGTGCAGTCAATACCATTGTGTGCAAAACCAATGCGGCGGGTAAACGGATCCTCTATGGCGACAATACGGATGTGTCGGGTTTTATAACGCCCTTAAGGCCGCATATACAAACCTTAGCAGGTAAAAGCGCCGTTATTTTTGGTGCGGGCGGTGCAATTCGGGCCGTACTTTTTGGACTATTAACCCACCTCCAGCTAAAAAAGATCACTCTTGTTGTGCGGTCTATCGAGAAAGCAAGCGCTTTATTGATAGACATGCAGCCTTACGACCCCCGCAAAATAACTTCCGTACTCGAATGGCAAAATGCGGGCGGCGTCATCCGTGAAGCCCATCTTTTGGTCAATGGTACCCCAAAAGGCATGTCCCCAAACGTGCATGAAACCATCTGGCCTGCCATTGAGGATTTTGGCGCACACCATTTAGCCTACGACCTCATTTATAATCCGGTGGAAACCCGATTCCTTAGCGATGTGGAGAAAGCCGGTGGTATGGCTATCGGAGGCTTGGAGATGTTCATCGGACAAGCAGCCGCAGCCTACCGACAGTGGGCGCAAAAGGAAATGCCGCTTTCGTTGGTGCGCGAAGTGCTTTACAATCATTTTTGCACCTAAAACTCTTGATGGTTTGAGGTTCGCTACAAAAAGACCAACACAAAAAAAGCCATTCCCAGAACGGTATGGCTTTATAGGATAACAATCTGTGCTTAGCATTTATCGGTAACAGCATCCACGATCCCATATGCTACCGACTCTTCGGCGTCCATCCAGTAGTCGCGGTCAAAGTCTTGCATTACCTTTTCAAAATCTTGTCCACAGTTTTCGGCCAAGATTTTAGCGCCCAATTTTTTGGTTTTTATGATCTCGCGTGCTTGGATCGCAATATCGGAAGTTGCCCCTTGTGCGCCGCCACTCGGTTGGTGGATCATAACACGGCCATTGGGCAAGATAAACCGTCGGCCTTTGGCGCCGGCAGAAAGTAGAATTGACCCCATCGAGGCGGCCAATCCCATACAGACGGTGGCCACAGGGGACGTCAGCCCGCGCATGGTGTCGTAGATGGCCATTCCAGAAGTTACATACCCTCCGGGACTATTGATGTAGAACGTGATTTCCTTCCCCGGCTCCATCAGGTCTAAATAGAGCAGACGTTCTATCACATACTCCGCCGACTCATCGTCCACGCCGCCCCAAAGAAAAACTTTCCGTTGTGTTAACAGTTTACGGCCTATTTCATCTGCTAAAGATACTTGTTCCATTCCTTTATACGTTTTGGTGATTTGGAAACACACAAACGCCCGTCCCGCTGTTCCGTTTCCTATCAACCCAAAAAGATTTGTTGATCTTGATGGAATTTCCGAATTGTCGCTAAGAAGAGACCGAATTGCCTCCGATGGCGGCTCTAAAAATTCCTATATTTCTTTTTTTAGTTCATCGCAATTTAGCATCAAGATGCGTTCAACTTTTGTCCTCTTGTATATGCTGTGTATGGTTATTGCGGGCTGTGGCCCAGACAACACCCGTGAGTACAATTTCAAACCGATCAAAATCAACCAAAGTCCAGACCTTTGGTTGGGTCAACTTTTCGAGGATGTACAGAAGGCTCGGATTTTTTCGGATGGGAAAACCTTTGTGGATTGTACGCCTAAGTCTGACCCCAAAGAAATCTTGGCGGCCTACCTCACCGAGAAAGACAAGGCTGGGTTTGACCTCCGTAGTTTTGTTGCGACCCATTTTGAACTGCCCGAATCTCGTGAGCAGCACTATGTGAGCGATACCACCCGTACCATTCAAGAACACCTAACCGAACTTTGGCCGATTCTAACCCGTCTTCCGGACGAAGCCATCCCGTATTCTTCCCTCATCCCGCTACCACGCCCATATATCGTTCCCGGCGGACGGTTCGGGGAAGTATATTATTGGGATAGCTATTTTACGATGCTTGGCCTTAAGGCGGATGAACAGTGGGATATGATCCAAAACATGACCGATAACTTCGCCTTTTTAATCCAAACCGTTGGTCATATTCCAAATGGGAACCGTACCTATTATACTACAAGGAGCCAGCCACCTTTTTTCGCACTTATAGTGGGGATTTTGGCGGAAGGGAAAGGTTTGGAAGTCTATGAACAGTATTTGCCGGAATTGGAAAAAGAGTACCATTTTTGGATGGCAGGTTCCGAGCGCCTCTCCGAGACCAAACGCGCCTACCGACGGGTCGTGCGTGTGCCAGACGGAACCATCCTCAATCGGTATTGGGACGATAGCGTAAGCCCACGTCCTGAATCTTTTCTGGAGGATGTGACTTTGGCCAATCGCATCCCAAGCCGTATTCCGTCGCAAGTATATCGTGACATCCGAGCGGCGGCAGAGTCTGGTTGGGACTTTTCTTCGCGTTGGTTCCGAGACCCCAAACAAATGGAGACCATCCATACCACAGAGATCGTTCCGGTGGATCTAAATGCGCTCTTGTATCAATTAGAACAAACCTTGAGCCGTGCATACACCCGTAACGGCAACGCAGATAAGGCCGCTTTTTACCGTAACAAGGCAGAAAATCGCAAAAATGCCCTCTTAAAACTGACCTGGAACGCTGCGGAAGGCTATTTTTATGACTACGACTTTATTGCAGGAAAACAAACCAATCACCTCACCCTTGCAGCCACATTTCCGTTGTTTTTGAAAATGGCCTCGAACGAACAAGCGGCTGGTGTTGCCAAAAAAATTGAACAACATTTGCTTTATGAGGGAGGACTAAGCACCACCGACGTCCGATCTGGACAACAATGGGACGCACCAAATGGCTGGGCGCCACACCAATGGACAGCTTATGTGGGCTTTAGAAACTATGGCCTTAAAAAATTAGCAAAAGAGGTTAAAAATCGCTGGATTTCCCTAAACAATAGGGTTTATCGCAGTGCGGGCAAGATGGTGGAGAAATACAATGTGATGGATCAAGACCAAGTGGCCGGTGGCGGTGAATATCCGCTTCAGGATGGCTTCGGATGGTCTAATGGGGTTTTAAGGGCATTTCTTGCAGAGTGAGAGAATCGTGTGTTAGCAGAGAAAGAGAATCGTGTGTTAGGGGTTCGTATAAGCTGTGGTTGAACAAGTTTTGAAGCGGCTACCAGATGTTCAGGCTTCATGTTGTCTCCTTGGGCGACCCTGTAGTAGAAAACTGCCATTCAGCTTTACAAAAAAAGCCGCCTCGGAGGCGATCCGAAGCGGCTTTGGTCATTTACAAGATAAGCACATTAGAAGATAAACCGAAGCCCTAGTTGTGCCTGCCAACGAGAGAGCAAGCTAAAGTCATCGGCAAAGGTATTCTTCAGGTTGGTATCAAAACTATAGGTGGGATTGCCATTTGTATCTACGGTCACACCAATCGGTTGTGTGTTTACAGGAATTTGGCGCACGCCCCAATTTGAATTGATCAGGTTACCAATATTCAATACATCAAAACTGATCTGTACCGTTTTTACTTGGCCGCCAATACGTACCATAAAGTCTTGGAGCAAGCGTAAATCCACTTGGCTGTACCAAGGCGAAGTGGTGGCAAATTTATCGGCAACTTTCCCGCGATTTTTCGAGAGATACGCATCCTGTGCCAAGTAAGCTTTGAGTGCGGTACGTTGTTCGGCTTGTTGTGCGGTTGTTCCTGAAAACTTCATTTGGTCCACCTGCGCATCCGTAGGAATGAAGATCAGGTCATTTAAGCCTGAAGTATCGCCGTTCAAATCGCCAGAGTAGGTATAGCTATACCGTCCGCCTTCTGCGGCTTGCAAGAAAAGAGATACAGTGGTGGCCATACGTCCTCCGCTATAGGAGAATTTTTTGAAAGCAGCCCCTACAAAGCGGTGTTTGTTGCCATACAACGAAGGCGCAAGAACTGCTTCGTTTACGTTGCCATAAGCCGGATTGCGATCAAAAGCATCCGAGGAGATTTCTGCATCAATCGAGGCGGCATCCATCGCCAAACCGTAGTTGTACCCCAACGAGGTGTAAAGACCACTGGCCCAGTTGCGTTGGAGTTGGAAGGAGGCATTGAAGGTATAACCAATGTCTGTATTGGTAAAGACATACGCATTGTTTGCATAAGGCGTTACCTTGTCTGCGGCAGTATAAATAGGCCGAGTATCCACCCCTTTTAAGTTTCCAGAAGGCTTATTGAGACCATAGTTCCGAACCATCATGGCATGAAGGTCACGGGTATAGATCAAGTCCGTAGAGAACGTCCATCCTTCGCCAAATTGTTGGTCGTATCCCAAATTAGTCCGCCATACCTGTGGGTACTTAAAGTCGGGCGAGGTGACGGTATAGAACCAGAAATTAGGGTTGGCGATTTGGTTGCCCACCCATACAAAGGGGAAACGTCCGGTAAAGAGGCCGCTTCCACCGCGAACTTGTTGGGTACGATCCCCTTTTACATCCCAGTTAAAGCCTAATCGTGGCGAAAAGAGCGGTTTCTGATCTGGTAATTTGGTAGAATCGAACTTGATTTTAGCACCAGTTTCGGTAAAGTATTCCACGCTTGGGTCGTAGCAACAGTTACGGGCGATGTTTTCTTGTGCTTTTGTAGCACTATCGAAGTACAGCGGCATGTCCACCCGTACTCCAAAGGTGACGTTCAGGGTTGGGCTTACGGCCAATTCGTCTTGCGCATAAAGAGCAAATTGTCCCATATTGGTTTCGGCGAGTGCCCAACCATCTTTGTCTCCCCATGTTTTGCTGTTTTTGGTGGCAAAAGTACTTTTCGCCGCATTTACAGCCGCATCCAACCCGCCTGTATTAACGAGGTTAATAAACTCCTCAACACTGTTGTAACCCGGTGTAAACGTGCCGCCGTAGGCATCTAAGTTGAAGGAATTGTCAAACTCGAATTTCTCTAACGAGGCCCCTACGGTCAAGGTGTGTTTGTCTAAGTAGAGGTTTAGGTTGTTCGTAAGTTGATAAACGTTTTGGTCTAATCGGTTATTGATAGAGAACGGCTCGTGCCCGGCCACAATGTAGCGAATCCCGTCTTTGTTGATATTGACCACAGGAAACGGCGTGGAGAAGGGATCCCGTGTATCTCGGAAAGTCGAGTAGCCGACTTGGAGCTTGTTGCTGGCTTTGTTGCCAAAAAGGGTGCGAAGCTCCACAATCGCGGTATTGAGGTTGTTGTTAATCCGATAGCCTGAGTTCTCGAATTGCAGTGTGGTGTAGTCTGGGCCACGACGACCAATGGCCGAGGGGTGCGCTGGTTTGTCTTTGGAAGCACGAAGGAACTGATAGGTTGCGGCCAATTTGCTGCGTTCGCTCACGTTCCAGTCAAGTTTTAGAATCCCTTTTTGGTTGGGGGTTTGGTGCGAGAAATTCTCGTAACCACCCGTCTCATAGTTGAAACGTTGCTTCAGAGCGTTAGAGACCGCCTGAAGGTCGGAGGCCAAAACACGCGAAATGTTCTCTCCTGTCCGTCCAGAAGCTGCCGCAAGGTAGTTTGACCCAAGGTCTGAACGGCGCTCAAACTCGGCATTTGCAAAGAAAAACATTTTATTTGGTACGATTGGGCCACCCAAAGCAAACCCACCTTGGAACTGAGACTGGTCGCCTTTAAACACTTCGGTACCGCCTACATTGTTGCCTGTGAGCGACTCGTTCCGGTAAAAACTGAAAACGGTTCCCGTAAATGCGTTGGTTCCAGATTTTGTAACGGCATTTACTGCAGCTCCTGTAAATCCGGCTTGTGTAACGTCATAAGGTGCGAGTGAGACCTGAATTTGGTCTATGGCGTCTAAGGAAACCGGTTGCGCATCGGTTTGGCCACCCGGTGTAGCAGCATCCAAACCGAATGGGTTGTTGAATATCGCTCCATCAAGAGAGAAATTGTTGAATTGGTCGTTCCGTCCTCCAAACGAGTTGCCATCCGAGGCAGGCGTAAGGCGGGTATAATCCGAAGCCGAGCGTGAAATGGTGGGTAATGCTTGGATTTGGGCTTGGCTCACATAGGTGGCTGCGCCCGTCCGTTCTTTGTTGATGGTTGAATTTGTGCTTGCCGTCACTTCTACGGTGGTGGTTTGTGCGGATTCCTCCAATTGTACGGATAGGCTCAACTTCTGTGCCAATGAGAGGGTGATGCCATCTGTACGACTGGTTTTATAACCGATGAAACTCACTTCTACAACGTAGGGGCCACCTACGCGAAGGTTTGGAAGGTTGAAGCGTCCATCTTCGCGTGTAACGACGCCATATACCGTTCCAGAAGGCCGGTGCAGGGCCTTGACCGTAGCGCCCGGTAGGGGTTGGCCTTGGTTGTCTGTTACTTGGCCAGCCAATGCTGCGGTGGTCACTTGGGCCAGTATTGCGGTATGGGATAAGCCCAAAAGCAAAAAAGCCAACCCAAGCATCCGTCTGAGGGTGTTAAACATGGGGGAAATGGTTTGGTGTTTGATGAATACTGACGTAAAACGCCAATTTTGTGGTTTGAGTATCCAAAATATAAATTTTGTGTTGCCAAAAGGTTATTCAGATGTTACCACCTCTTCAAAAGCCTGCGAAGTCTTAATGAATTAGAAAAGCGCTTTCATGACATTTTTTTCAATCGTTTAAGGATTTGGGTGAAAATATTTTAGTCTTTCTGCTGTGTCCTAATGGATGGTTAATGTGGCTACATGCCGTGTATTGTTTTAACGATAAAAGTTTGTTACCTTTTTGAAGTTTTAGCTTCTTTATCATACCCAATAAACTTCTGGTTTCTTAAAGATATTTTTATCTAAAGATGTTATGGGTAAGGCCACAAACTGGTCTCTATGGAATCTTGCTGAGTCTTTTATGAACAAACACTTGCATATTTTTTTCCACTACAATAGAGATCATTTTTTAAACCATTGGGATTTCTCCATATAGAAGTGTCCCGATCCTTCTTTGAACCCCTTTAATCTTTACAACGTTGAAAATTGCCCTTTTTACTGGCAATTATAACCATATTGCGGATGGAGTCTCACTCACGCTTAACCGCTTGGTACGCTATTTAGAAAGCTGTGGCCATCAGGTATTGATCTTTGGCCCACACAGTGACCGCCCTGCCATCAAGCATGTTGGGGTGTATGTTTCAGTGCCTTCTATTCCTATGCCGGTTGGCAACCGCCAAGAGTACCGTGTTCCGGTCAGGATAGGGCCGAGTGCTGCTCGTCAACTCAAGGCATTTAAGCCCGATATTGTCCACCTTGCAACACCTGATATGTTGGGTAAAGCGGCCATCCGATATGCCAAACAAGCCCAAATTCCGGTGGTGGCTTCGTATCATACCAACTTTTGCTCCTATTTGTCCTTCTATGGTTTGGGCTGGTTAGAACCCGTTATCTGGCAGCACCTCAGGCGTTTTTACAAATCTTGTTTGCAAGTTTATGTGCCTTCGCAGTCTATGGCAGATGTATTGTATAAAAATGGCATACGATCCGAACTGTTGATCTGGGAGCATGGCGTGGAGGCTGATCGGTTTAACCCGGCCAAACGCTCGTTGGAATGGCGGCGGCGTCTGGGTTTTGCCGATGACGATCGGGTCGTCGCCTTTGTAAGCCGTCTGGTTACGGAAAAGGGATTAGATGTCTTCCGACAGGTGATCCAGCGCTTAACGGCAGATGGGGTCTCTCACAAAGCGTTGCTTGTTGGTGCAGGTCCAATGGAAGCCGAGTTGCGCCAAGCATTACCTAATGCCATTTTTACGGGGCATCTTAAGGGAAATGCACTTGCGCAAGCTTTTGCCTCGGCGGATGTTTTTCTTTTCCCTAGCGATACCGAGACCTTTGGCTTGGTAACCTTAGAAGCGATGGCTTCGGGGCTTCCTGCAATCTGTGCAGATGCAACGGGCAGTAAAGAATTGGTACAACCCGGCATCACCGGCTTTTTAGCGCCATCTAAAGACGTGGATGCCTTCTATCAAGCCACCCGCACCATTCTTGAAGACCAAGCATTACGCAAACGTATGTCTGAGGAAGCTGTCTTACGTGCTCGGATGTATGATTGGGACAGCATCATGCAGAAAATTGAACGGTATTACGAAAACATGATTGCCAGTTTTTCGGCTATATCTGGTCATTAAGGGCTTAATATTAAGCATAAGGGGTGCATTATAATAGACATGACAAAGGGTACTTTTCCACGCTGGTCTGAGGCATTGCGAGATTCACGATTCATAGTTGGGATGGCTTTGGGTATTCTATGTGCTATTACGGCCATTGCTTTCGTTCTTCCTCCTTTTTTAGACACCATAGAGGCGCGTACCGGCATACGGATTTTCGATCCGGTGTTGGCCATGATCGGCCCAGTCAATATTTCGGAATGGATTTTTGCGGCCACCTATTCGGTAAGTCTTTTAGGTGTTTACCGGAATATTCGCTCCCCACACCATCTCCTTTGGATTGTGCTTGCTTATGCGGGCATCAACCTTTTCCGTATGGTCACAATGACGGCGGTTCCGCTCGAGCCTCCGGAAACCATTATTGCCTTACGTGATCCTTTCTTGGAAGGTGGTGTATATGCTGGCGCTCCGAAAATAAAAGACCTCTTTTTTTCTGGTCATACCGCAACGGTAGGGATGTTCATTTTTATAGAGCGTGATCTTCGTTGGCGTGTGGCTTTTATTCTTGGGACAATATTCGTTGCCTTTTTATTGTTGTGGCAACATGTACATTATACCATAGATGTTTTGGCGGCTCCCTTTTTCTCGTTCTGTTGCGTTTGGATGATCCGTCTGGCATTATCTCGCCTTTTTCCAGAATCTGCGGTGTTTGCAAAGGCGTAACAAGGGTGAACTCACATATGTTTTGGTCAATCATTACATGCGTTTCGGGTTAATTACCCGATCGTCATGATAGGTATTAGACTTGTTGCATTGGGATAAGTACAATGTTTACATTAGTTTAAACGTGTATTCCTCTCAATATTAATCTATATAAAACGATGAAAGATTTTTCGATATATTCAAATGTCAAAACAGATTGTGACTTCTTAGCGTCAACAGGTGTAAATAAGACAGATTTTCTAATGCTTCTTTGTGAATTTGAGCAAATAGAATCTCAAATCAGGACTTCATTTCCGTCTTGAACGAAGGCTCAATATGACAAGAATTTACCTACTTTTTAGGTTTTAGATAGCCCTGGAATACGTTTATTTTTTGTTTTATTTTACCTCAAAAACGATCCAACATGGGATTTAATGGGCTTTTTTTTTTGATTACTAAGGCAAGTATTAGCGCTTGAAGGGGTGCTTCCGGCACGAGATGCAGAAGGGTTAGCCTTAAAGATGGAAGAAGTCCTTCTAATTGATGTCACAGAGCATCCTATAGAACGACCTAAAGTATTGGAAAAACAGAAAATACATTATTCTGGTAAAAAAAAACTCACACCATAAAGACCTTGATGATTGCAAACGTCCATAAAGCGATTTTGTACTTGAGTCGTTGGT